>CAVOEB010000005.1:0-69137 GCA_963694715.1 Alphaproteobacteria bacterium
TTGGGCAGGGCGTCGAGCATCAGCTCGAAGCCCACGACCGGGCCATCGAGATCCAGTGCGCTCAATACCGCCGGGTGAAGTTCCCCAAAATTGGCCATCACGTTGGGCCCTAGCGCGAGCACGCCGGAGCGTCCCGGGTGGTACCAGCCGGGGGCCTCGGCGCGGCTCCGCAAGCCGTCCACCGCAACGCCACAAGCCTGTAGCGCAGCGATCGCATCGGCCTTGGCGTCGAAGGCATCGAGCGCGCGACGCTCGCCCGCCCAGTGGCGCGGGCCCGACCAGCCTCGGCGCAGCCCCGCCGCGACGCGTGATTCGTCCTCGGGCGCGTCGCCGGAGAATTGGGGCCCGACCTCGAATAGGCCGACGTTCTCGCGCCCGCGGGCGACATTTTGCGCAACACCGCGAATCAGGTTGGGCAGGATCGAGGGGCGCATGACATCGAGATCGGCGCTGATCGGATTGGCCAGATGCAGAGCGCCGGGCACGCCGCCAAACAGCGCGGCATCGCTATCCGAAGTAAACGACCAGGTCACCGTCTCGCTCAGGCCCCGGGCCGCCAGGGCGTGCTTGACGAGGCTGGCGCGCTGCAACGCCAGGTCGATGGCCGAGACCGGTGTGCCGGTCGGGCGGCGCAACGAGATCGCCGGGATTTTGTCATAACCGTGGATCCGAAGAATATCCTCGACGAGATCGGCGGTTCCGGCGACGTCACCGCGCCACGACGGCGGCTCGACCACCAACTCGTGCAAACCCAGTTCATCGAGTCGGTAGCCCAGCGCCTGGAGGATCCGCCCGGCTTCGACTTCTTCCATCTCGACCCCGCCCATACGCGCAACCTGCGAGGTTTCGAAGGCAATCTGCCGACGCCATTCGGGCACCTCGCCGGCGACCAGAAGCTCGCTCGCCTCTCCGCCGCACAGCTCAAGAATCCACCTCGTGCCGATCTCGGCGCCCGGAATGGCAAAGGCCGGGTCCACACCGCGCTCGAAGCGAAAGCGCGCGTCAGACTCGATACCCAGCGTGCGTCCCGTGCGCGCCGTGCGCGCGGGATCGAACAGCGCGATTTCGAGCAGCACGTCCTTCGTACTTTCGGTACAACCCGTCGATTCACCGCCCATCACGCCGGCGATCGAAAGCAGGCCCGTATCGTCGCCGATGCCGGTCATCTCGTCGTCGAGGGTATAATCCTTGCCGTCGAGCGCGCGGATCGTCTGACCGCCGCACCCCGTGCGCAGCCACAGATCGCCCTTGATCAGGCCAGCGTCAAAGACATGGGCCGGGCGGCCTAGGCCGATCGTGAGGTAATTCGTAATATCGACCAGCGCGGAGATCGGCCTCAGGCCCACCGAGAGCAGACGTTCCTGCAGCCAGGCCGGGCTCGGCCCGTTGGTTACGCCGCGCACCAGACGCGCCGCGAACAGCGGGCAGGCGTCGGCCTGCTCGGGGGCAAATTCGAGTTTGATCGCAATCGGGCTCTCGATAGTGCCGGACACGGGAGCGCACTCGAGGGCCTTGAGACTGCCCAGGCCGGCCGCTGCCAGGTCTCGGGCAACGCCGTACACGCCGAGGCAGTCCGCCCGGTTCGGCGTGACCTGAATTTCGATCACCGGATCGTCGAGCCCCATCACGCCAGCGAAAGGCGCGCCTAGCGGCGCATCGTCGGGCAGCTCGATAATACTGTCGTGATCGTCCGAGAGCCCCATCTCGCGTTCAGAACACAGCATGCCGTTGCTCTCGACGCCGCGGATCTTGCTCTTCTTAAGTTTGATCCCAATGCCCGGGATCACCGTGCCGGGGGGCGCAAACACGCCCTTCATGCCGGTCCGCGCGTTGGGCGCGCCGCACACCACCTGCAGGGTCTCCGCGCCGGTATCGACGACGCAGACCTGAAGCTTGTCGGCGTCGGGATGAGGCCCGGCGGAGACCACCGAGGCAACCGTAAAGGGCGCGAGGGTGGCCGTCCGGTCGACCACCTGCTCGACCTCGAGCCCAAGCGCCGTCAGACGCTCCGCAATCGTCTCGACCGATTCGTCGGTCTCCAGATGCTGCTTGAGCCAAGAGAGGCTGAATTTCATCGCGCCAGGCCTCCGGCCAAGCTGGGTTGATCGAAAGCGGAAAAGCCGTAATGGCGCAGCCAGCGCAGATCGGAGTCGAAGAAAGTGCGCAGGTCGGGGATGCCGTATTTCAGCATCGCGACACGCTCGATGCCGAGACCGAAGGCGAAGCCCTGAAATTCAGTGGCGTCGACGCCGACATTTTCGAGCACGTTAGGGTGGACCATGCCGCAGCCCAAAATCTCGAGCCAGTCGCCGCCCTCGCCGATCTTCAGTTCGCCGCCCTCACGCGAGCAGGCAACGTCCATCTCGGCAGACGGCTCGGTGAACGGGAAAAACGAGGGGCGAAAGCGCACGGGTACGTCGCCGGCCTCGAAGAAGGTCCGGGCAAAGTCGATCAGGCAGCCTTTGAGGTGGCCCATGTGAGTTACCCGGTCGACCAGCAGCCCTTCGATCTGATGGAACATCGGGGTGTGGGTGATATCGGAATCGCAGCGGTAGGTCCGCCCCGGCGCGATGATGCGGTAGGGTGGCGGTCCCGCCTGCATGGTGCGAATTTGAACCGGCGAGGTATGGGTGCGCAGCACCTTGCGCGTACCGTCCTCGGCTTCGGGCAGATAGAAGGTATCGTGCATCTGGCGCGCCGGGTGTTCGGGTGGAATGTTGAGCGCCGTGAAATTGTGGAAATCGTCCTCGATGTTGGGGCCTTCGACGACCGAAAACCCCATGTCGGCAAAGATCGCGACGAGCTCGTCAGTGACTTGCGTAATGGGATGGATGGTGCCCGGTGTCTCGGGACGCGCCGACTGGGTCACGTCGATCACTTCCACTGCCAGACGGGCATCGAGCACACCAGATTGTAGGGCGGTGCGGCGCGCATAGATCGCATCGAACAGTTCGGTCTTGAGCGTGTTGAGTTCCTGGCCTGCCGCCTTGCGCTCGTCGGGATCGAGTCCGCCCAGCCCTTTCATCAAGAGCGAGACGCGGCCTTTCTTGCCCAACGCGGCGACTCGCACGACTTCCAGTGCGGCCTCGTCGCTGGCCGCCGCTATGTCGTCGAGAATCTCGGCACAAAGCTGGTTGAGATCGTCCATGTCCCTCCCCCCCCGAAAGGCGGGTCGGTGAGCCGCCGGCTCAGGCGCCCCCGGCGAGTGCAGCCTGGGCTTTAGCGACCAACTCCTTGAACGCCGCCGGCTCGCGCACGGCGAGGTCGGCCAGAACCTTGCGATCGATTTCCACGCCCGCCTTCGACAGCCCGTTAATGAACTTCGCGTAGGTCAGGCCATGCTCGCGGGCAGCGGCATTAATCCGCTGGATCCACAAGGCGCGGAAACTGCGCTTGCGGTTGCGCCGGTCCCGATAGGCATATTGCAGCCCCTTCTCGACCCGCTCGATACCGATGCGAATTGTGTTCTTTGCGCGCCCCCGATAGCCGCTCGCCCGGGAGAGAATTTTTTTGTGGCGGGCGTGCTTGGTGACGCCCCGCTTGACCCGTGCCATGGCGTCTCTCCTTTACCGGTGATAAGGCAAATATTTAAGGACGATGCGCCGATCCGACGCGGCCATGACCGCAGTCCGCCGCTGGGCGCGCTTCACCTTTTTTGCCTTCTTCGCGAGGAAATGCCGATGGCCGGCATGATTGCGCAGGATCTTGCCCGACCCCGTGACGCGGAAACGCTTCTTGGCGCCGCTCTTGCTCTTGAGCTTAGGCATTTTTTCCACCTCCTGTCCCGCCGAAGCAGGAAACTTTAAGACACGCGGGACGGCTGGGCATGCCATGGGCCGGACCGTCCAAATGAGAAGGCCGGGTTATAGCGAGGGACGGTTAGTAATGCAAGGCTTACGCACGCATCGCACGCACGCGGCTGGTGGAAGAATTGAGCGCTCAGGCGTCTTCTTCGACGGGAACGCTGACGCGGAGCCAGTGGTTAATGCGCTGGCGTAGGCGACCGGGGGTAAACGGTTTTATCACATAGTCGTTGCCCTGTGCGCCCAGACCGCGCGCCACGTCCTCGGGACTGTTGAGCGCGGTCAGGAAGATGATCGGCGCGCGCAGCAGGGGAAGTTCCTGGCGAATCCGGCGGCACGCCTCGTAGCCGTCCATTTCCGGCATCATGACGTCGAGCAGAATGAGCTTCGGACTGACGCGATAGAGCAGGCGCAATTCATCGGTGCCGTTGGTCGCGCCGAGAAAGGTATGGCCCATGACCTCTACGATTTCCCGGATCAGGCGCATGTTCACGGCATCGTCATCGACACCCATGATGAGGGAACCGGTTCGGGGCGCGGAGCTCTCGGTTTGCACATCTTCATACCCCTTGGACGCGCATAGCGAGACTGGGTGCCGGGTTGCACGAACAGGCCTTGGCCCCTCAACCCACCAACCACGTCTCCACGCTAGCGGCCAAAGGTTAGAAAGTCCGGAATCGTCGCTAAGACTTTCGCGCTAAATCACAGAAAATCCAGCAGCCTCTAAAACCCGGAGTCCGGCCAGGACCCGCCGGCTATTTTCGGGTCACTACCATGGTCATCTGGCGGCCTTCAAGCTTGGGCATTTGCTCAACCTTGGCCAAGCCCTCCAGATCCGATCCTACCCGATTGAGGACATCCATGCCGCGCTCCTGATGGGCCATTTCCCGGCCACGAAAGCGCAGGGTCACCTTGACCTTGTCCCCGTCGTTAAGAAATCGGACGATGTTGCGCATCTTGACCTCGTAATCCGCCGTCTCGATGCCCGGGCGCATCTTGATTTCCTTAACCTCGATGATTTTTTGCTTCTTGCGGGCTTCGTTGGCGCGCTTCTGGGCCTCATACTTGAAGCGGCCGTAATCCATGATCTTGCACACGGGCGGCGCCGCGTTGGGTGAAATTTCGACAAGATCAAGACCAATATTGGAAGCCATGCCAACGGCCTCCTCGGTTTCGACCACCCCGCGATTCTCCCCGGTTTCATCGATGAGTCGCACTTGCGGCGTTGTGATGAACTCATTGGTGCGCGGCCCGTCGCGTGAGGGGGGCACCGTCGACGTATGTCTAACTATCCAACCAACTCCTTCTCCATTGAGGCCCGAAGCACTCCTCGGCTCGCCTTATATCGCTGGGCTCGCTGCTTCGCGGACAAGAATATCGACCGCCTCATCGAGCGCAAGCGATTCTTGGTCCTTGGTTCCCAGGCGGCGCAGCGAAACGCTACGTTCGTCGACCTCGCGTTTCCCAATAGCCATAATAACTGGCACCTTGACCACGGAATGGCGACGAACCTTGTAGCCGATTTTTTCATTCTCGCTGTCGAGCACGACGCGCAACCCGGCGCGACCCAGCCTGTCTGCGACTTCGCGAGCGTAATCGTTGCTCTCGTCGGTGATCGTCGCAACGACGACCTGGGTCGGGGCGAGCCAGAGCGGAAACTTGCCCGCGTAGTGTTCGATCAGAATGCCCGTGAAGCGCTCGAGCGAACCCAGGATCGTCCGATGGAGCATAACCGGTCGATGCTTCGCGCCATCCTCGCCGACGTAGGACGCGTCGAGCCGCTCGGGGAGGACGAAATCGACCTGGAGCGTGCCACACTGCCACTCGCGGCCGATGACGTCGCGCAGCACGAACTCGAGCTTGGGGCCGTAGAACGCGCCCTCGCCGGGATTAAGCGAATAGTCGAGCCCCGCCTCTTCGCAGGCTTTTTTCAAAGCCGCTTCGGCGCGATCCCAGACCTCGTCGCTGCCGGCGCGGACCTCGGGCCGATCGGCGAACTTGACGTGGACGTCCTCGAAGCCGAGGTCTGCGTAGATCGAGCGTAAGAGATCGCAGAAATCCTTCGTCTCCGGCGTGATCTGGGCCTCGGTACAGAAAATATGGGCATCGTCCTGGGTAAAGGCGCGAACCCGCATCAGGCCGTGCAGCGCGCCCGAAGGCTCGTTGCGCATGCAGGCGCCAAATTCGGCCATGCGCAAGGGCAAATCGCGATAGCTTTTCACACCCTGGCGGAAAATTTGGACATGGCAAGGGCAGTTCATCGGCTTGAGCGCCAAAACTCGTTCTTCGGATTCCGCGGTGAACATATGCTCGCGGAATTTCTCCCAATGGCCGGAGTCTTCCCATAACGCGCGATCGACGAGCTGCGGTGTATTGACCTCGATATAGCCCGCACCCTCCAGCCGGCGCCGGACGTAAGCCTCGAGGATCAGGTAGAGCGTCCAGCCCTTGGGATGCCAGAACACCGAGCCCGCGGCCTCTTCCTGGAAATGGAACAGCTCCATGTCGCGGCCCAGCCGCCGGTGATCGCGCTTCTCCGCCTCTTCGAGGCGGGTCAGGTAGGCCTTAAGCTGTCTTTCGTCGGGCCAGGCGGTGCCGTAGATGCGCTGGAGCATTACGTTGCGAGAATCGCCCCGCCAGTAAGCCCCGGCCAGCTTGAGCAGCTTGAACGCGCCGACGCGGCCCGTAGACGGTAAATGCGGCCCGAGGCATAGATCGACGAACGCGCCCTGACGATAGAGCGTAATTTCCTCGTCGACCGGCAGGTCGGAGATTAGCTCCGCCTTGTAATACTCGCCGATGCTCTTGAAATACTCGATCGCCTCGTCGCGCTGCCAGACCTCGCGCTCGATCGCTTCATCGCGCTCTACGATCTCGCGCATCCGCACCTCGAGGGTCTCGAGGTCATCGGGCGTAAACGGCTCGTCACGGGCGAAATCGTAGTAAAACCCATTCTCGATCGCGGGGCCGATGGTCACCTGGATATTGGGGAACACCTCCTTGGCGGCTTCCGCGAGGATATGCGCCGAATCGTGGCGCAGCAATGCGAGCCCGTCTTCGTCCTTGACCGTGATGATTTCGATGGCGGCATCGTTCTCGATCGCGCGCGCGAGGTCCCACAGCGCGCCATCGACGCGCACGGCCAGCGCGGCCTTGGCCAGGCCGGGGCCGATCGCCGCCGCGATCTCCGTGCCTGTTACGGGACCATCGAACGACTTCGTGCTGCCATCAGGAAGTGTTATCGCGACCATCGCCTGAATCTTTGTCCGCCTATGGTTAACAAAGGTTGAGGAGGCGGCACTCTATCGTCACGCCGCCCCCTGTCAACGCTCCGCCCCCGATCCGCCGCGCCGCGCCATCGCACGCTCGACCTCGTCCACCGCCAGCGCCGCCAGGTCGTCGACACGGATTAGCTCAACTGCCGGGCCTCTTGGGCGGCTAAGCACGGGATCGGACTCGCTTGAAAACAGCACCAGCGCCGGGCATCCCACCGCGGCGATCAAATGCATCGGCCCGGTGTCGTTGCCCAGTGCCGCCTCGGCGCGGCGCGCAAGAGCCGCGATCTCAGCAAGGCCGGTGCTTCCTGCGAGGCTGACGACGCCCGGCACTTCGGCAACCAGGGCGTCAAGAACGGCGCGTTCCGTTTCGGTCCCCAGCAGCACGGGCTGAACGCCACGGGCCAGAAGACGGCGCGCAAGCTCGCCGTAGGCGGCTGCAGGCCAACGCTTGGCGGGGCGATGGGCGGCGCCACCGGGAACCAGCAGCACGAACCGCCCGTCCAGAACGAAGGGGGCGATATCGGCATCGAGCCAGGCGAGGTCGGGCCGCGGCACGTCCGCGATTCCAGCCATCGCGAGCTGCTCGGCCTGGCGCTCGACGGTATGCATCCGGTCGCGTTCGGGATTCGCGTGGGGGTGCGAGCAGCCGGGCGCGATGCCCGACCATTCAGGCCGTTGGCCGCGCGCAAACAATCGGAAATAGGCGGTCGAACGGTCGGAGGTCTGGAGGTCGTAAACCCGCGAGATTCCCTCCGCCCGCAGCCGCCGCCGGAACTCCAGCCAGGCCCCGATCTGAAACAGCGATGGGCGAAAATCGGTCCAGACCTCGTCGAACCAACCGCTCGTCCGGGCCAGCTCGGCATAGGGCGCTGTCGTCAGCAGGGTAATGTGGTCGGCCGCGTGATGGCGCCGAATCGCCTGGAATGGCCCGAGGGCGAGAATTACGTCCCCCAGCGCGCTGAGCTTTATGACGAGAATTCGCGTCACGCCGCCGGGGAGGAGCCAAGCAGCTCGCGGTAGACCTCAAGCGTGCGGGCGCACATTGTCTCGACCATGTAATTTTCGCGGACACCCTCGATCGAGCGATCGGCCATGCGGGTCCGGGCCTCGAGATCGAGATCGAGAGCCCGCGCCAGCCCTTGCGCCAGCTCGTCGGCCGAGCCGGGCGTCACGAGCCAGCCGGTCTCGCCCGGTATCACCGTTTCGCAAGCACCGCCGTGATTGGTTGCGACCATTGGCCGGCCCATGGCCTGTGCCTCGATGATCGTGCGGCCGAAGGACTCCGGTTTGATCGACGCCGAGACCACGACATCGGCCAGCATGTAGGCCGCCGGCATATCGGCGCAAACCCCGACGATGCGAACCGACCCGGCCAGGCCCAGCGCCACGATCCGCGCCTCGAGCCGTTCGCGCACGCCGGCATGCTGCAGGTCCTCGCCAACCAGGATGCAATAGGTGTCGTTGCGCGCCAGTTTCGCCATGGCGTCGATCATGGTCTCCTGGCCCTTCCACGTACTAAGCCTGCCGGGCAACATGACGACGAAAGCGCCGTCCGGCAGCCGCCAGCTATTGGCCAGCGTCGCGATGCGGCCCTGGCTGACCGCGGCGGGGTCGAACTTGGTGACGTCTACCCCGCGCGGGATCATGCGCAGGCGCTCAGTGTCCGCGTCGTATCGCTCGATGACGTGGCTCCAGATAAACTGCGAAGTGATTATCACCCGCTCGCCCCGAAGCATGACTGAGTTATAGAGACGCTTGGCCGCCCCACCGCCAAAATAGGTGCCGTGATAGGTGGTGAGAAAACGCGCGCCTGTTCGCCGCGCGGCGAACAGGCCGCTCCAGGCTGGCGCACGGGAGCGAGCATGAACGATATCGACGCCCTCCGCGCGGATCAACGCGGTCAGGCGTTTGATGTTGGCATAGATGGTGAAGGGGTTCTTGCTCTGCAGCGGCAATTTGATATGCCGCCCGCCGATCCGCTTGAGCTGGTGTTCGAGCCCCCCGCCGGCGGAGGCCACCAGTGGGGTCCAGCCGGCAGCAGCAATCGCTTCGGCGATTTCGAGCGTGCCGCGCTCGACGCCGCCCGATTCGAATCGCGGCAGGATCTGAAGCACGACCGGCGGGCGCGTTTCCGCGAAGCCGTCCATCATGCTATGATCGGACCTCTTCGACGACCGCCAACCAGCCCTATCACCCGACCGTCCTTGTCATGCCGCACAACACGTCCACAGATTCCAAGGTGAGCCCGCACCGCCGCCTCGCTCGTGGCGACGGGTGCAACATCGCCTATCACGCTTCTCCTGGCGAGTCACCCGGCGTCGTGTTCCTGGGCGGCTTTATGTCTGATATGGCCGGCACCAAGGCCGTCGCACTCGAGACCCACTGCCGGGCCCAGGCGCGCGCCTTCGTCCGCTTCGACTATCAGGGTCACGGCGCTTCGAGTGGCGAATTTCTTGACGGCACGATCGGCGGCTGGGCCTCGGATGCCGTTGCCGTGCTCGATACTCTGACCAAGGGTCCGCAGATCCTGGTCGGCTCGAGCATGGGGGGCTGGATCATGCTGCTGGCGGCGTTGGCGCGCCCCGGCCGGGTGAGCGGCCTGCTCGGTATTGCGCCGGCACCCGATTTCACCGAGGACCTCATGTGGCAGGAGTTCGAACCTGAAACCCGCGACGCCCTGTTGCGCGACGGCATGGTCGAATTGCCGTCGAATTATGGCGACGGCCCTTACCTCATCGCCCGCGGGTTGATCGAAGAGGCCCGCGCCCACCTGCTGCTGCGCGCGCCCATCGCGCTGGCCTGCCCGGTCCGGCTGATCCAGGGCATGGCCGACGATGCGGTGCCGTGGGAGACGTCAATCCGTTTGGCCGAGAGGCTGCAGAGCCCCGACGTGACCGTGAGCCTGGTCAAGCATGCCGGGCACCGGTTCTCGGAGCCGCCCGAGATCGCCCGAATTACGGCGGCGCTCGACGAGCTGACCGGCGAAATAATCTGAGCCCGGCCCGCGCACGCCATGCCCCCATCCCCGACCCGCAATGATCTCATACGCGCCAATGCCGTCGCGATTCTTCTGGCCGCCCTCGCCGGTGCGCTCGTTCATTATTTTGACGCCGGCAACAACGGGGGCCTGCGCCCGCTCGCGACGCTGAGCGCGCTTAGCGACGGCCGCGCGGTGCCCGATATCCTTCTCCTCGACGACCCCATCGCACCGCCGCCGCTGGCCTTCAAAATTGAACCGGGGGGCTTGATCAAGCTCTCCAGTTTTCGGGGTAGGGTCACCCTGGTCAACCTGCGGGCGACCTGGTGCGGCCCTTGCCGTGACGAGCTGCCAGCGCTTGATCGCCTCCAGACGCGTCTCGGTGGCGCTGACTTCGAGGTCGTTGCTATCGCTCTCGACGACAGTGACGGCGGAGCGATCCTCGACTACTTCGAAGCGGCGCAGATCGGTTCGCTCGACGTCTATATCGATCCCGAGTTTGCCCTGCTCTCAGCGCTTCAGGTGCCGGGGCTGCTGGCGAGCTTACTGCTCGATCATGACGGGCGCATCGTCGCCCGCCTCTACGGCGCTCACAGCTGGGACCGCAGACCGGTCATCGATTTTCTCGATCGTTACGTCGCCCGAAGCCTGGCGGCGGGCAGCGGCTGAGGCGCGGACGCCATGGCAGACATCGGCGTCATCGGTGCCTTTCTGGCGGGGCTCATTTCATTTCTTTCGCCCTGCGTGCTGCCGCTGGTGCCGGGGTATGTCTCCTACGTCGCCGGTGAGGAACTGGGCGACCTCGCGGCCCAGGGCCTGACACGCCGGCGGCTATCGGCGCTTCTGCTGGCCTGCTTCTTCGTCCTCGGCTTCTCCGCCGTATTCATCGCGCTCGGTGCCAGCGCCAGCGCGATCGGCGAATTCCTGCTGACGCGCCGCTACGAGCTCAACCTCGTCGCCGGCGCCGTCGTGATCCTGTTCGGCCTTTATCTCATGGGGCTCCTGCGACTGGGTTGGTTCAACCGCGAGATGCGCTTCGGCCAGCGCCTCGCCGGCGGCCATCCGGCCGGCGCCTTTCTTCTCGGCGTCGCCTTCGCCTTCGGCTGGACCCCCTGCATCGGCCCGGTGCTGGGTGTCATTTTGACCATGAGTGCGACCCAGGAAAACATCAGTGGCGGGGTCGTGCTGCTGGCCTTTTACTCGGCGGGCCTTGGAATTCCGTTCCTTTGCGCCGCGGCCTTTACCGGCTGGTTTCTCCGCCGGGTGCGCTGGCTGACCCGCTACAGCCGTGCGATACAGATCGCTGCTGGAGTCATTCTTGTGCTCATGGGTGGCGCCATGATCACCGGCTGGCTATCAAGCTTCGCCTTCTGGATTCTCGATCGGTTGCCGTTCCTGGCCGAGATCGGTTAGGCGCGCCCCTCGCCCGCCGCGGCCAAAGCGCGCAACCCCGCCTCGTAATCGGGATAGGCAAGGCTCACGCCGAGCTCGGCCTTGATGCGCTCGTTCCGCACGCGCCGATTGTCGGCGTAAAAACTCCGCGCCATGCCGGAAAGCTCCGCATCGTCGTACGAAATCGCCGGCGGCGGCGTAATACCCAGCAGCTCGCAAGCATACGTTATGACCTCGTCGGCAGGTGCTGGGCGATCGTCGCAGACATTGTAGACGGCGCCCGGATCGGGGCGTGCCATCGAGGCCCGCAGGGTCGTCACGATGTCGTCGCGGTGAATACGTGAGAACAGCTGACCGGGTTTGACGATCCGCCTGGCCTCGCCGCGCGCCGCTTGAACCAGAGGGTTGCGCCCAGGTCCGTAGATTCCGGCCAACCGGAAAACGTGGACCGGTAGGCCGAAGCCGTGCCACAGATCGAGCCAACGGTCCTCCGCCACCACTCGCCGGGTGCCGCGCTCGCTGCTGGGCGCACAAGGCGCGCTCTCGTCGACCCAGGCGCCCTGGGTATCGCCATAGACGCCGGTGGTCGAGAGGTAGCCCGCCCAGGTGAGCTGTTCTAGCCGAGCGAGATCGAAGAAATGCCAGTCGATGACCGAATCGCCGTCGCTATCGGGCGGCACGGAGCTGAGCAGGTGGGTTACGTCGACGAGAATGTTCGGCTTCAGGGGGTTTGTCCTATCGAACGCCACGACGCTCACGCCGTCGGGCGGTGGCGGCAGACTTTCGGCGGGCCGCTGGGTCGCCGTAATCCGCCAGCCTTCGGCCAAGGCGGCCTTGGCCATCGCCCGCGCCGTGAAGCCGAGACCAAAGCAGAAAAGATGAGGCGTCGAATCGGGCATGGCAGGCGGGTGCTTCTCGTGGGAGCGGCACACGGGGCTTGCACAAGCCCCGCGGGACGCTGACTCTAGCCGCCATGAGCGTGCTTTCACAACCCGCCCGTCTTCTGGCCCTCGCCATGTTTGCCGTCGGCCTGCTCGTTCTGAGCTACGGCCCGGCCCGGGCCGACGGCTACGGCGATTGCGTCGCCTTGGTCGAGATCGACGCCGACGCCGCCTTCGACGCGGCCACCGCGTGGCGCGACCTGGGCGGCGGCGAGCCAGCGCGCCACTGTGCCGCGCTGGCCCTGGTCGGGCTTGAACTCTACGCGGAGGCCGCCGAACGCTTTGAGGCGCTTGCTCTCGACATGACTACTGCGCCATCCGACGTCCGCGCCCGCGTGCTCGCCCAGGGCGGCCAGGCACGCATCGCCGCGCAAGACTACCCGGGCGCGGTGGCTACTCTTTCCGCCGCTCTGGAGCTCGCCCCAGACGACGCCGAGCTTTTCGTCGACCGGGCCCAGGCGCTCGCCGGGGCAGCCAACTACTTTCCCGCGATCGACGACCTCGACCAGGCCATCGAACTGGTCCCCGGTCATATCGATGCGCGCGTGTTCCGCGCCACCGCCTATCGGATGGTCGACGCGCCCGAGCTTGCACGCAAGGATCTCGATGTCGCGCTCGCCGCGGAGCCCGGTCATATCGACGCACTGCTGGAGAGAGGAAATCTTCGCCGCCTCCAGGGCGATGCGTTGGGCGCGCGGGCCGACTGGCTCGCGATCCTGCTGCACGCGCCCGACGGTCCAGCGGCCGACGCCGCGCGGCTTAACCTCGAGCAGCTCGACCTGAACCCCGAGGTCGTTCAGACGCCCTGAATCGCCCCAGCCGCGCGCCATTCGCCGCGCACGGCCTCATCCTCTTCACGCTCTTCGCCGGCGGCCCGCAGAGTTGCAAACTGCTCGGGCGGCAGCAGCCGCGCCAATGCCCAGACCGCCATGGCCCGGACCAGCGGCGAAGCGTCGTCCAGCCGAGCCCTGGCTACGTCGGCCAGGCTTGTGTCATCGGAATTACCAATGGCGATCAGCACGTTGCGCACGAACCGGTCGCGTCCCGTGCGTTTAATCGGCGAACCCGCAAACAGCGCCCGAAATGCTTCGTCGTCGAGCGCCGCCAGATCGGCGAGGCGCGGCGCGAAGAGTTCGGCCCGGGCCTGGAACGCCGCTTCGTTGGCGCGGCGTGCAAACTTGTTCCAGGGACAGACTGCCAGGCAATCGTCGCAGCCATAAATCCGGTTGCCGATAGGCACGCGGAACTCGGACGCGATATGGCCTTTATGTTCGATGGTCAGGTACGAAATACAGCGCCGCGCATCGAGTCGATAGGGCGCGGGAAACGCACGGGTCGGGCAAACATCGAGACAGCGCGAACAACTGCCGCAGTGATCGGCCTGAGGGACATCTGCCGGCAGGTCGAGCGCGGTAAACAGCTCGCCCAGAAACAGCCACGAGCCGTAACTCTGCGAGACCAGGTTCGTATGCTTACCCTGCCAGCCCAATCCGGCTTGCTCGGCCAGCGGCTTCTCCATAACCGGCGCGGTGTCGACGAACAGCTTGACCTCGGTGGCGAATTCGTCGGCAACCGCCCGCGCCAACAGACGCAGCCGGCGCTTAAGCACCACGTGATAATCCTTGCCCCGGGCATAGGTCGCCACCACGCCACGCGAGCGATGGGCCAGGTCGGCTAGCGGATCGCGTCCGGAGCCGTAATTCGCGGCCACGGTCACGATGCTCCGAACCTCGGGCCAGAGCGCCGTGGGCGCCGCACGACGCGCCGCCGTATCGGGCAGCCAGGCCATATCTCCCGCATGGCCCGCTGCGATGAAATCGCGCAAGCCCTCACTGTCCTGCACCCTTCCTGACGGCCCGCACACGCCCGCGGCCTCGAAACCCAGCTCTCGGGCTAGCCCAAGAATTCGCCGCTTTGCCTCGTCGGCCGCCACGTCTTGCATGCCCCGGACCTAGAAGTCGAGATCGGCGTAATGGCGGGGTGGGGTTGCGCCGGGAATACTATCGGCCAGAAGCGGCCGGAATGAGGGGCGGCACTTCACCCGGGCATACCAATCCTTGGCCACGGGAAAATCTTCCCACGGCACGTCGCCCAGATAATCGATGACCGATAGATGGGCCGCCGCCGCGATGTCGGCAAGAGAAAAATCATCTCCCGCGAGCCAGGTGCGCCGGTCGGCGAGGAAGCCGACATAATCGAGGTGGATGCGCAGGTTTTGCTGCCCGGCACGGATCGCCTGGGTGTTGGGCTCGCCCATGCCCATGAAGCGTTTCATAAATTTTTCGCCGACCAGATTTTCCGTGATCTCAAGGTTAAATTTCAGGTCGAACCAGTCCACCAGACGGCGCGCCTCTGCGCGAAATAGCGGGCCCGTGCCGATCAGGGGCCGCTCGGGAAACACGTCCTCAAGATATTCGCAAATCGGCGTGCCGCCCGCCACGACCTCGCCGTCAGGCTCGACCAAGACCGGCACCTCGCCCGCAGGATTGAGCACGAGAAAGTCGGTACGCCGCTCCCACACCCGCTCGACGGTGAGGTCGAACTCGACCCCCTTCTCGGCCAACGCGACGCGGACCTTACGGCAAACGGGTGACAGCCAGAGGTGGTACAAGGTACGCATCGCGTGCGGATTTTACCCTAAGACGGCGGTCGACAACAGAAGCGCCCGACCGCAGCTTACGGGAGGCGTCCCCACCGGGCGAGCCGTGCTCTCCCGCTTAACCTCCGAGCCCCCGGGTCATGAGCGCCGAAAGACGCCGGGCAAAGCCGACCGGATCGCTCGGCGCTTCGCCTTCTAGGATGCGCGCCTGCTCGAACAGGAGCCACGCGGCCTCGCCAAGATCGTCACCCGCCCCGTCGATACCCACGCGCCCGGCCAGGCTGCGAATCAGCGGATGATCGGAGTTCAGCTCTAGGATCCGCATCGTCTTATCGGTCACCTGCTGGTGCTGGCGCATCAGCCGCTCGAGATGCATGTCCATGTCGCCTTCGTCCGCAACGAGACAAACCGGGCTATCCGTCAGGCGGTCGGATTCGCGTACGTCCTTGACCTCGTCGCCCAAGGCAAGCTTGAGGAAGGCGACCAGCGGCGCGATATCCGTCTTGGGCGTTGCCGCCTCATCCGCCGCGTCGGCTGGCGCGTCCAGGTCTGCGATCGCCCCGAGATCGGCGCCGCCACGGGTCGCCGACTTGAACGGCACCTCGTTGTACGCGCCAACCGCGCCAATCCAAAAATCGTCGATCGGATCGCTCAGCAACAGCACCTCGATACCCTTCCGGGCGTAGCCTTCGAGCTGCGGGCTCTTGCTCATCAAGTCGACGTCATCGCCGATGATGTAATAGATCGCCGACTGGCCTTCCTTCATCCGGCCCGTGTAACCCTCCAACGAGATCCAGTCGGTCGCACCCGTGCTCGAGCGGAAACGCGCCAACTTGAAGATCGCCTCGCGTTGATCGGGGTCCTCGTAGAGCCCCTCCTTGAGCACCGTGCCGAAATTGGCCCAGAACACCGCGTAATCGTCGGGCGCCTTGCCCGCCTTTTTCCCCAGCTCGCTGAACAGGCGCTTGACGATGCCGCTTCGGATCCGGCGCACGACTGGATTGTCCTGGAGCATCTCGCGGCTGACGTTAAGCGGCAGATCGTCGGAATCGACCACGCCTCTCAGAAAGCGCAAGTAGGACGGAACGAGCCCTTCGCACTCATCGGTGATGAAAACGCGATTGACGTAGAGGCGAACCCGGTGACGGCGCTGCGGGTCGAACAGGTCATGGGGCGGGGTCTCCGGGACGAAGAGCAGCCCGGCGTACTGAATCTTGCCCTCGGCGCGCATATGAACGGTCAACCATGGCTGATCGAAGCCATGCGCCACATGGTGATAGAACTCGGCATACTGCTCCTCGGTAATCTCGCTCTTGGGCCGCTGCCAGAGAGCCGAGGCCGTATTCACCGTGCGCATCTCATCGCCGTCCGCGAGACGGATGGGCAGCGCGATATGATCCGAGTAAGTCTTGATGACGCCTTCGAGCCGGGCCGCATCGAGCCACTCGGTCTCGCCCTTGCGCAGATACAGCACAATACGCACGCCGCGCGCGACATCCTCGGCGGCTTCCACGGAGAACGCCCCGGCGCCTTCCGATAGCCAGTGCCAGCCCTCGTTTTCGCCCGCCTTGCGCGCGAAAACCTCGACCCGCTCGGCGACCATGAAGGCCGAGTAAAAGCCGACCCCGAACTGGCCGATCAGCGCGACGTCTTTCTTGGCATCGCCCGAGAGCTGGCTCATGAACTGGCTCGTACCCGAGCGCGCGATGGTGCCCAGATTCTCAACCAGCTCGTCATGATTCATTCCGACGCCGTTATCGGCCACTGTGATGGTGCGCGCCTTCTTGTCGAACGAGATGCTCACCCCTAGATCCGAATCGTCGCCCAGGAGCGTCGGCTCCGTCAGGCCGCGATAACGCAGCTGATCGCAGGCATCGGACGCGTTCGAGATCAGCTCGCGCAGAAAGATCTCCTTCTCGCTGTAGAGCGAGTGGATCACGATATCAAGCAGCTTCGCGACTTCCGCCTGGAACGCGTGGTTCTCGGTCGTGTCCTTGGGTTTTGCGTCGGCCTTCTTGGCCTTGGTCGACGAGTCGGTTTTCGCCTTCGCCATAACAGAAATTCCCCCAATGCGTTGTCGCTCGTTGCGTCGCAATCCATATTTGCAGTCGCGGCGCCGGGTTCAAGAGGAAAGCCGCCCTCACCCATCCTTCTTTCTAACCCGGCCTTTCGGGTAGCGCCACTCGACGGGCACTTGCCTTGTACGCCGTCCCGGGCGATTTTGAGGCCATGACAGCGCTAGCGGGCGAGAGGGGCCGCGTTATCGCCGTTCTCGGCCCCACCAACACCGGCAAAACCCATCTCGCCGTGGAACGCATGCTCGGTTACCGCACGGGCATGATCGGCTTTCCCCTACGCCTGCTCGCCCGGGAGATCTACGACCGCGTGGTCGCCCAGAAGGGCCGCGGTTGCGTGGCCCTCGTGACCGGCGAAGAAAAGCGCATCCCCGCTCACCCGCGCTATTTCATCTGCACGGTCGAATCGATGCCGCTCGACCACGCCGTGGATTTCGTCGCCATCGACGAGATCCAGCTGGCCGCCGACCGCGACCGCGGCCATGTCTTTACGGATCGGCTGCTCCATGCCCGGGGCCACATCGAAACCATGCTACTGGGCGCCGCGACCATCCGCCCCCTGCTCCGGCGTCTCGTCCCCGACGCGGAGTTTGTGATCCGCCCGCGCTTTTCCAAGCTGAGCTATGCCGGGACACGAAAATTGAGCCGCCTGCCGCCGCGCACGGTGATCGTCGCGTTTTCCGCAGCGTCGGTCTACGCCGTGGCCGAACAGATGCGCCGCCAACGAGGCGGCTGCGCCGTGGTACTGGGCGCGCTCAGCCCGAGCACTCGCAACGCCCAGGTGGCCATGTACCAGGCCGGCGAGGTCGATTACCTGGTGGCGACCGACGCCATCGGCATGGGTCTCAACATGGACGTGAACCATGTCGCGTTCGGCTCGCTCAGCAAGTTCGACGGCCAGCATATGCGCCGGCTCCAGCCCGCCGAGGTCGCCCAGGTCGCAGGCCGCGCGGGACGTCATATCAGCGATGGCACGTTTGGTGGCACCGACGCGCTGGAGGCGTTCGATTCCGATCTGGTCGAAGCCATCGAAGCGCACCAGTTCGCGCCGCTGCAGGCGCTGCAGTGGCGCAACACCGCGCTCGATTTCAGGAACGTCCGCGCCCTCTCGGCAGGCCTCGCTACGCCACCGCCGGTGCGCGGCCTGATGCGAACCCGAAGCGCGGACGACAGCGTCGCCCTCGACCTGCTGGCCGCCGACGAGGAAGTCATGGCCGTGGCCCGCCATCCCGACGCCGTACGCCGGTTGTGGGATGTCTGCCAGATCCCCGACTTCCGCAAGCTCTCTACCGAAAATCACGCAGGCTTGCTCAAACGGGTGTTTCTCTATCTCGCCACGGACGACGGCCGCCTACCCGACGACTGGGTGGCGCGCCAGGTAGCCCGGCTCGAGCGCACCGACGGGGATATCGAGACCCTGATGGGCCGGATCGCAGGAATTCGCCTCTGGACCTACATCACTCACAGAGCAGACTGGCTAGTTGACGCGCAAGCTTGGCAGGAGCGCAGCCGGTCGATCGAGGACCGCCTGTCCGACGCGCTCCATGACCGTTTGACCCAACGGTTTGTCGATCGTCGCGCGGCCCGGCTGTCGCGTGGCCTGCGCGCCGATACCCGGCTCCTCGGCACTGTAACGCCGAACGGCGAGGTCGTCGTCGAGGGGCATGAAGTGGGGCGTCTCGAAGGATTTTGCTTCCGGCCTGATCGTCACGCGCGCGGCGAGGATGCCCGCCTCCTGGGTACGGCCGCGCGACGTATCCTCGCCGATGCGATACCGCCGCGCATCGCCCGGATGTGCGCCGAGCCCGACGACGCCTTCGCGCTCGACGGATCCGGGATCATCACCTGGAGGGACGCGCCCCTCGCACTGTTCCACGCCGGCAACGCGCCGCTGGCGCCTCGGATCAAGTTGCTTTCGAGCGATCTTTTGAACGGCCCTCAGCGGGAACGGCTGCACCGGCGACTGATCCTGTGGCGCGGCGCCGAGATTGCCCGCCGGTTGCCGGCTCTTGACCGCCTGGCGCGGATGCCGCTGAACGGCGCGGCACGGGGATTGGCCTATCAACTGAACGAGGGATTGGGACTGATCGCAACCGACGCCGCGCGGGCCCAAATTACCGCCCTCACAGCGGCCGACCGGAAGGTGCTGGCGCGGGCAGGGGTGCGGCTTGGACGGTTCCATGTCTTCATCGCCGGCGGTCACAGCACCGCCCAACTGCACTTGCGCGCCCGGCTATGGGCCGCCGCTGAGGGTTGGGAAGGCAAGTTACCGCTGCCCGCCCGTGGCCGGGTCTCGATGGTCGTAAACGCGCCATTGCCCGTCGCCTACTACGCGGCGATCGGCTATCCGGTATTCGGGCCGCGGGCCATTCGTGCGGATATCGTCGAGCGCCTTGCCGCCCGGGCCCGCCAGCTGGCCGTCAAGGGTCCGTTCGAGATCGGCGCGGGACTTTCCTCGCTGGCAGGCTGTCCGCCCCAGGCGCTGGCCCTCGTGCTCGCCGAGATGGGCTTCAAGCCCCTTGAGAGCGAGGGGGGCGGTAGTTTACGTTTCGCCCTGCCAACGCGCAACAAGCGCCCGGACACGCGCACGCCCAAGAGCCGGCGCCGGAGACGCGCTGAGCGGGAGGCGGCGTCGCCATTCTCGAAGCTGCGCGATCATTTCGGCGGCGGCCAGCGCAAAGACCGGTGACGGACCCGGCAGTCGACTGCCAACGGCTTGATCGTTGGCTGTTCCATGCTCGCATTTTCAAGTCGCGCGCGCTGGTCCAGCGCTTCTGCGAGGCCAGCAAGGTAAGAATCAACCGGCAGCGCACTCATTAAGGCACACCATCCCTTGCGTCCGGGCGATGTGCTGAGCTTCGCGCTGGGTGCGCAGGTGCGCGTACTCCGGGTGCTCGCGCTGGGCGCGCGGCGCGGCCCGACCGAGGAAGCGCGCCGGCTCTACGACGACATAGCGGCCGAGAAGAGCGATCCCGTAGCCCCCTCGGCGCACGCACCGCCGTCACCGTCGTAACGGGGCGGCTTGCGCCGGAGCGCGGCGCGGCCTATATCAACTCAATCTCAGACCTTAGTTCCTTGTCATGATTGAACGTTTCCGCACACTCTTCGCATCAACCCGCTCCGAACCCGACGCTGGCCACCACGCCGCCGACGAGCTTCAGCTCGCAGCTGCCGCCTTGCTGGTCGAGGCCGCCCGGCTTGATGAGGTCTACGACGATGTCGAACGCACGGCGATCGACGGCGCCCTGCGGCGGCGCTTTGGCCTCGATGCCACGGAGGCCGCGGCGTTGATCGCCCAGGCCGAATCGACTCAGGACGACGCGGTCGAGATGCATCGCTTCACGCGCACGATCAAGGACCGGTTCTCCGCGGCAGAGCGTATCGAAATGATTGAAATGCTGTGGGAAGTGGTATACGCCGATGGCGAATTGCATCCCTACGAAGCGAATTTGATGCGCCGCCTCGGGGGATTGCTCTATGTCTCGGAGCGCGACAGGGGTGCCGCACGCAAGCGCGTCGTCGAGCGGCTAGACGGTTCTGCCTGACACGCCGGGCCCGGCAACAAAATCCAAAGATGTCAAACGACTGGAGAGCTGAATGACCTACGTTGTGAAAGACGCCTGCATCCGATGCAAATACATGGACTGCATCGAAGTCTGCCCTGTGGACTGCTTTTACGAGGGTGAAAACATGCTGGTTATTCACCCTGACGAGTGCATCGATTGTGGCGTTTGCGAACCGGAATGCCCGGTCGAGGCCATTGTTCCCGACACCGACAGCGATACCGCGGGCTGGGTCGAGCACAACCGGAAATTTTCCGAAATCTGGGCCAACATCACGCGCAAGGGAGAGGCTCCTGCCGATGCCGACGAATGGGCCAGCAGGACCGGAAAGATGAAGGAATTTTCCGCAGAATCGGGCACAGGGTCGTAACGTTGGACGCCGCTATAACCCTGTGAAACACTGGCCAAACACCCGTTAACCACTAAGAATTCTCGATTTTTTTGGGTTCTTGTTGTAGAGTCCGCATAATCTTGGTGGACTGGCGGCGTTTGGGCTCTATGGGTGAAGATCTGTCGAGGGGGGTCTATTTTGATCGACGGCTCCCCGGTTTCCGGGCCGCACTTGCGAGAGCGGTTGGACAGTAACAAACAGAAAAGAACGGGATGGACGATTGGGCGCTTCGCGCGATGCCGAGCAGAAGGCTTGATCCGGCGCATCCTGTCAGGATGAAAAAATAATATGGCCAAGAAGCTTTCGTTTCGCGTGAACGATCACGTGGTTTATCCGTCCCACGGTGTGGGCAAGGTGACGGGTGTCGAATCTCAAACCATCGGCGAGACCAAACTCCGTTTCTTCGTGGTCGATTTCGAGCACGACAAGATGACCCTGCGGGTGCCGGTTGGCAAAGCCGAGGGTGCGGGCATGCGCAAGTTGAGCTCGCCCTCGCAGATGAAAAATGCGCTGTCGACCTTGAAGCGTCGCGCCCGGGTCAAGCGGGTGATGTGGAGCCGGCGCGCCCAGGAATACGAGGCCAAGCTGAATTCGGGTGATCCCATCTCGATTGCCGAGGTGGTGCGCGATTTGCATTCCGGTCGCACCCAGTCGGAGCAGTCCTACAGCGAGCGCCAGATGTACGAGGCGGCGCTGGAGCGGCTGGCCCGCGAGTTTGCCGCGGTCGAGAAGATCGAGCCTGAAGCCGCGGCGCAGAAGCTCGAGAAGGTTCTCTCCAACGCCTGACGATCCCCGGGGTCCGTCAGGGCCCATAAGCGACATATCGCCGACGACGCCGTTTACGGTGTCGCCGGCGTTTTTGCGTCCGGCTCGCGTCTCTTGGGTTGGCATCACCGTCAACCCCACGGGCGAGAACATCTCTCCTTTAGAGGTCGTCTCAACGAAAACGTATATTTTTCTTATATCTCAAACGGTTAAAAACAGTAGTAGATTGGTACAATTTAGGTTGATTCCTGCGCTGAGGGTTCTTAAAATCGTTCCAATGTTAACGACCGCGACCGTCCGAGGGGCACGCCAAGAGGCCACGCCATGAACTATATCGAGACCGCCGAAACACAACGCGCCAACCGGCGCTTCATCAAGCAGTCGATCAGTACCCCGATGCTGACGCGCGAGCGTGAGATGGAGTTGGCGACCCGTTGGCGCGATGATGAGGACGAGGTGGCGCTACACGAGTTGATCCGCGCCTACGCACGGCTTGCGATCAGTACTGCAGGCAAGTACCGGAACTATGGCTTGCCCATGAGCGATCTCGTCCAGGAGGGCAATGTCGGCCTCATGCTGGCCGCCCGGCGCTTCGATCCCGAGCGCGGCGTTCGCTTCTCGACTTACGCCAACTGGTGGATCCGCTCGGCAATGCAGGACTTCATCCTGCGCAACTGGTCGATCGTGCGGACCGGCACCACGGCGGCCCAGAAGTCTCTGTTCTTCAATTTTCGCCGCCTGCGCGCCCGCATCGAGGGGGCAACAGGCGGCACGCTGGGTACCTCGGGCCGCAAGCAGATCGCCGAGGAGCTCGGAGTTCGTTATGACGAGGTGGCGGCCATGGAAGGCCGGCTTAGGCAGAGCGACCAGTCGCTCAACGCCGGGGTCGGCGAGGCCGGCGAGGACGAGTGGCAGGACTTCCTCGTGGACGAGCGCCCCAGCCCCGAAGACATCGTCGTCCAGATGCGTGACAACGAGACTCGCTCGCGCTGGCTGGCCGACGCGCTCAAGGAGCTGACCGCGCGCGAACAAACCATCATCAAGGAGCGCCGCCTGCGCGACGACGTCGTCACCCTTGAAGCTCTGGGCGTGGAACTCGGCATCAGCAAGGAGCGGGTCCGCCAGATCGAGCACAAGGCGCTGCAGAAGCTTCGCGTCTCGATCGAAAAGCAGGTCGAGAGTCCTGCGGACGCCCTCGCCGACCTCTGAACTAGCCAGAAAATCCGTCCTTTAATCCGCTGACCCCAGCCATTCTGACGGTATAATCTCGGCCGCCCCGCACCCTGCGGTGGTGGATAACGATGCGGGCACGCCATGGTGGTTGAGGATTTCGATTTTCTGGTAATCGGTGGCGGGGTGGCGGGCTGCGCCGCTGCCTATGGCCTCACAGCCCATGGCCGGGTTTGCGTGCTCGAACGCGAATCGAGCCCGGGCTACCACTCGACGGGGCGCTCCGCAGCGCTGCACACCGAGACCTACGGCAACGCGGCAATCCGCGCACTCACCGTGGGCAGCCGCGCCTTTCTGCTCGACCCGCCGGATGGCTTTACGGACCACGCCCTGCTAAGCCCCCGGGGCGCCATGACCATCGGACACGCCGATCAAGGCGAACTTCTCGATCGCGCCTATGACGATTCCGTGCGCTTCGTGCCCAGCGTGAGGCGCCTAAGCCCAGCCCAGGCGATCGAGCGGGTACCCGTCCTAAACCCGCACTACGTGGCAGGGGCCATGTTCGAACCCGACGCCATGGATATGGACGTCAATGCCATCCATCAGGGTTATCTCAAGGGCCATCGGGCGGGCGGCGGCCGGCTCGTGGTAAACGCCGAAATCAAGGGCCTCTCAGGCGGTGCCGGCAGCTGGCGCGCCGTCACTCCGGCGGGCGAGTTCCGTGCCCCGGTCATCGTCAATGCCGCCGGCGCCTGGTGCGACGAGATCGCCGAGCTTGCCGGAATTGCGCCCATCGGATTGACGCCCAAGCGCCGCACCGCCTTTACCTTCGCTGCACCCGAGGACACCGAACCGGCAGATTGGCCGATGGTGATCGACGTTGCGGAGAAATTCTATTTCAAGCCTGAGTCCGGCCTCCTGCTGGGCTCGCCCGCAGACGAAACCCCCATCGATCCTCAGGACGTCCAGCCCGAGGAACTTGACGTGGCGCTAGGCGCGGACCGGATTCAGAAGGCGACGGTTATGGAAATCCGCCGCATCGAGAGAAAATGGGCGGGCCTGCGCAGCTTCGTGACCGACAAGACCCTGGTCGCCGGTTTCGACGCGCAGGCTCCGGGCTTCTTCTGGCTTGCGGGCCAGGGCGGCTACGGCATCATGACCTCACCGGCCATGAGCCGGGTTGTCGCCGCGCTCGCAACCGGGCAGCCGTTCCCCGACGACCTCGCGGCGCTCGGCGTCACCGCCGACGATCTCTCGCCCGGCCGCCTGCGGCCCTGAACCACCCCGCGAATAATTCGCCGGATTTAAGGGCTACCAGTGGCGCAAGCCCGTGCTGCGATGTTCCCGCCCACCGGTTTGACAGGCCGGGGTCGGCCCCTTAGCCTCTGACTAGGAAACTCACTTGGACCGTACCAAAGGCATGGCGCGCACTGCACCGTCTAGTCAGCCGATTTATCAGCGGGTCCGCGATCATTTTGTCTCGCAGATCGACCAGGGCGTCCTGTGCCCGCACAGCAAGCTGCCTTCCGAGCGCACGCTGAGCGAAACACTTAAGATCAGCCGCACCACTGCACGCCAGGCGTTCATCCAGCTCGAGAGCGAGGGCTTCATCTATCGCTCCGACCGGCGCGGCTGGTTCGTCGCTCCGCCCCGCCTGCATTACAACCTGTCGGGCGCGTTCAGCTTTTTCTCCTCGGTCATAACCGAGGGCGGTACGCCCGGCGCCGAGGTTCTCTCCAAGGAGACCGGTACTCCACCCCGCTGGGTGCGCGAGCGTCTTGGTCTGGAGCCTAAGGAAAAGGTCCATAAGACCCGCCGCCTTCGCCTGATCAGCGGCGAACCGGCGATGGTCGAGGAAAGCTTTCATCCGGCCCGTCGCTTTCCCGGTTTCCACGATCACGACATGCACGGCTCCTTCTTCGACGTCCTGGCGAAGGACTACGGTGTCCACCCCCACCATCACGAAATCTCGCTCCGTCTGGTCGAGCTGGACGACGAAGACGCGCGCCTGCTGGGTCAGAAACCAGGCAGCGCCGGCGTTCTCGTGACCCAGGCGGTATTCGATGCCGACGGATGGCCCTTCAGCATCGACAGCCTTACATGGCGGGGCGATATCGCCGAGTTCACTGTCAGCGGGCGGGTCGAGTAACGCCTTTAAACGGTCCGGCCACCTGGTCCGTACCAAGATTGCTATTCCCTGACTCGGCTCCTAATCTTGGGGTTCTGTCCGAGGAACCGCAGGCACCACAGACGCGACGGGGAGACGAACCATGTCCGAAAAATTTCCCGATCAGGCGAAGATCGTCATCATCGGCGGCGGCGTGGTGGGCTGCTCCACCGCCTACCACCTCACCCACAACGGCTGCACGGATGTCGTGCTGATCGAGAAAAACAAGCTCACCTCCGGCTCTACCTGGCACGCCGCCGGCGCCATCGCCCAGTACCGGCCCAACAACAACCTGATGAATCTCGCGGCCTACGCCGTGCGCATGATCCCCGGGCTGGAGAAAGAGACCGGGCAGGCGACCGGCTGGCGCCAGACCGGAGGCATGCGCATCAGCACCCAGAAGGAACGCCGCGCGGAATACGAGCGCACCATCACGGCAGCGCGCTCCTTTGGGCTCGAGATGGGCCTGATCGGGCCCAAGGAGGCCAAGGAGAAATTCCCGCTGATGCACACGGACGACCTCGATTGCTCGATCTGGATCCCGTCGGACGGCCTGGTCAGCCCGTCCGACATGACTATGGCGCTGGCCAAGGGCGCGCGCATGAAGGGGGCGAAGCTTCTCGAGGACACCGCCGTGACCGATTTCGTCGTCACCGACGGGCGGCTCGAGGCGGTGGTCACCGATCACGGCACCATAAAATGCGAAGGCGCGGCGATCTGCGCCGGCATCTGGTCGCGCAAGATCGGCCGCCTCGCGGGCGTCGACATCCCCATCTGGCCATCGCACCACTGCTACATGATCACGGAGAAAATCGACGGCATCACCCCCGATCTGCCGGTGATGCGCGATCCCGAGCTCTTTCATTACATCCGCGAGGAAGTCGGCGGCCTGATGGTCGGCCAGTACGAGCCCAACCCCATTCCCTACCCCGACGCCGCCGTGCCCGACGATTTCGTCTTCCACCTCATGCCTGAAAATCTCGACCATTTCATGCCCCTCATGATACCGCTTATCCACCGCTTCCCGGTGCTCGAGACGGCGGGCGTGAAGACCTGGATCCACGGCCTCGAATCTTTTACCGAGGACCAGAATCCGGTGCTCGGCGAAACCGAAATCGACGGCCTGTTCACCGCCTGCGGCTTTAACGCCTACGGCATCACGGTCGGTCCCGGCTTTGGCATGGCGCTCGGCGAATGGATGATGAACGGCGAGCCGCCCTTCGACCTCTGGGGCACGGACATCCGCCGTTTTGCAAAATTCCACGGCTCCGATACGCAAGTTCGCGCGCGGGCCACCGAAGGCCAGAGCCGACACTACACGGTCCACTGGCCCTATGAGGAGCATCAGGCGGGCCGCCCCTTGCGCCGTTCCGCGGTCTATGACCGGCTCGCTGCCGCCGGTGCCTGCTTCGGCGTCAAGGCCGGCTGGGAACGGCCCAACTGGTTCGCGCCCCAGGGTGTGGAACCACGCGACGAGTATTCGTTCGGCCGCCAGAACTGGTTTCCCCACGTCGCTGCGGAACATCGCACCTGCCGCGAGGGGGCGGCGCTGTTCGACCAGTCCTATTTTTCGAAATTCATGCTGCTCGGACGTGATGCCGAGGCCTCGCTCCAGAGGCTCTGCGCCGGCAATCTCGCCAAGCCGCCGGGCCGGGTCACCTATACCCAGATGCTGAACGCGAAGGGCGGCATCGAGAGCGACCTGACCATCGCGCGCCTCGCCGAAGATGCCTACTACATCGTCACGGGCACGGCGTTCGCCGCCCACGATTCGCTCCATATCCGACGTCACCTGCCCGAAGGCGCGGCGGCCAACCTGATCGACGTCACCTCGGCCTTCGGCACCCTATCGGTCATGGGTCCGAAAGCCCGCGAAATACTGAGCTCGGTGGCCGAGGGTGGGCTGGCGCCCGAGGAATTTCCGTTCGGCGCGGTGCGCGAAATCTTCATCGCGGGCGCCCCGGTCCGCGCCATGCGCCTCAGCTTCGTAGGCGAGCTCGGCTGGGAGCTGCACATCCCGACGGAATACATGGTTACGGTCTATGACGCACTGCATGAAGCGGGCGCGCCGCACGGCATGGGCCATGCGGGCTACCGCGCCATCGACAGCTTGCGCCTCGAAAAGGGCTACCGGGTCTGGGCCGCCGATATCGGCCCCGATTATTCGCCTCTCGAGGCAGGTCTAGGCTTTGCCGTCTCGTTCAAGAAGGACGCCGACTTCATCGGCCGCGCCGCCCTCGAAGCGCAAAGCCGGGCGCCGCTCACCCGCCGCCTCGTCAGCTTCGCGATCGACGATTCTGATGCCATCGTGATGGGCCGCGAGACCATCTACCGCGACGGCGAAAACGTGGGCTGGATTACCTCGGGCGGCCACGGCCACACGGTCGAGCGCGAGATCGGGCTGGGCTATGTGCGTCACACCGAGGGGGTAAGCGACGAGTTTCTTACCTCGGGCGCTTACGAGATCGAGATCGCGACCCGCCGCTTCCCGGCGACACTCCACACCGAAGCGCTCTACGATCCCGAGAACGCCCGTATCCGGGCGTAACCGCGAAATCCGTAACGGATTTCGCAAGCCTGCGCCAGCCGCGGACGCGGCCGTTCTATGATAATGGGCGTGCCGTCGCAGGGCCGGAGTTGGCTAAGGGCGGCCGGCCCCAACAGACTCCTGGTGTCAGCCGGCGCGGCGACCGAGCGCGGCCAATCAGCCAAGCGACCGGCTCTCGAAGGGATAGGTCGAAAGCACTTCCGGGCCCGCAGCGGTGATCAGCACCTGTTCCTCTAGCTTGACGCCTTCGGCACCGCCGGTTGCGCCGATGTAGGATTCGACGCACAGCGTCATGCCCGCCTCGAGCCGCCCCTCGTAGCCCCAGGCGTCGAAATCCTGCGCGTGCACGATACCCGACCATTCGTCGGCCAAGCCCACCCCATGGGCGCGAAAGCTGTAGCGCTGTTCGTCATAGGGTGCGGGCACGTCGCCCGCCGCCTCGGTGTATTCGCAGAACGTCAGACCCGGTGCCAGTGCCGCGATCCCCTTCTGGATCTGCTCGTAGGCGGCACCATAGAGCGCGCGTTGCTCATCGCTGGGCGGCCCGCCGCCGCACAGCCAACTCCGCGAAATATCCGCGCAATAGCCATAGGGGCCGATCAGATCGGTGTCGAACGAGACGAGGTCGCCCGCCTCGATCGTCCGCGGTCCGCATTCCTGGTACCACGGGTTGGTGCGCGGACCGGAGGTGAGCAGCCGGGTCTCGATCCATTCGCCGCCCTGCTCGATATTGACCCGGTGCAGATGCGCCCAAAGCACGTTTTCCGTGACCCCCGGCTCCAGTGCCTCGTGCATCGCTGTGATGCCCGCCTCGCACACCGCGATGGCGCTGCGCATGGCAGTGATCTCCTCGGGCGTCTTTCGCGCCCGGACATGTTCGATTAGAAGCTGACCCTCGTGCAACTCCACGCCCCTCGCACCCAAAGCGTGTGCACCCACAGGGTCGAGGCGGTCGTAGGCAAGGCGGCGGTTGGTGCCGCCATAGGTCGCGACAAGATCGGCGATCTCTCCCGCCCACGCTTGCGCCTTCTCATCAATCCGCGAACCTGCGGTAAAGGCAAACCACGAGATCGCCGGGCGGACCTCGTCGATCGTCGGAAAATCCGCGAACAGGGGCTCGCAGCCCTTGAACTCGAGCAGCACGACGGGCCCCTCGGTGGCAATGAAGTCATAGCGCGCCGGGTTATGCAGGCACCAGACCTGCATGTTCGAGGCGTCGGTCGCATAGCGAATATTGATCGGATCGAACAGCAACAGGCCCGCAAGCTCGCGCCGCGCGAGCTCGCCCCGCAGCGCCGCCAGGCGCCCGCTGCGCAGGCGCGCGAGATCGACCGTCTCCGTCGGTGCGGGCGCCGTCATTCGACGATCAACTTGACCTTCTGACCGACCCGAAGGGGCTGGCCCGCGACCAGCCCGTTGATCACCTGGAAGGTCTCGAGGGGAAAGTCGTCGACCATCATGCGCTGCGCTAGGCTCTCATGGCTGTCGCCGCTGCGCACGGAAACCAGCTTGAGACGCCGGGGCTTGAGCTGGGCGGCCTCGGCGTCGGTCAAGCGCCGGAAGCTGTAGGTCGTGCGCCGCAGTTCCTCGTTCAGCGCCGCGCTCACGCCCACCGGCGTGACGAACATGAAGCGATAGATGGTCTCCGCATCGAAGCGGTAGGCGATGAGGCGGATATCGACCCACTCCCCATCACGTTGCAGACGCAGCCCGCCAGTCGCGGCGTCCATACCATTGACGGTAATTAGCTCCTTGTCCGAGAGCTCGCGGCCCTCGGCCCAGACGTTGGCGAGGTACCACATCATGCCCAAATCGTTTTCGGGCGGCGCATCGCCGTCGAAAATCAGCATCGAGCCGTTTTCGTGCTCGCCCACGACCGCCTCTTCGGTATTGGTCAGGCTAAATCCCGGCGGCACCTCGAAGCGGAAACCCAACGTGGGGTGCGAAAATTGCCGACCGCGAATAAAGCCCTGCTTGGGCGAATCGCCCCATACCAGGCCGTCGATCATCTTGAGATAGATCTCCCGGTCCCAGGCCAGTGTCGCGTTGGTCTGGCCGCGCGCCTCCTGCGCGGCCTGGGTGATCCGATCGGCAGTGCGGGGATGGGTGCGGAACAGGTCGGGTACCGGATCGGCACCTTCCTTGCCCGCGATCTTTCCTGAGAGAGCGCTTTCCGCCTCGAGCTGAGACAGGAAACTGCGCATCGCCATCGGATCGTAGCCTGTGCGTACGAGATAGCGGATGCCCAGACGGTCGGCCTCGAGCTCCTGGTCACGGGAAAAGCCCAACAGGTAGAGCTGCGCGCCGGTGCCCGCAAGATTAGAGAGCGCCGGGTTGTCGACCAGGATGCTGAGGATATTGACGCCGATGCTCGCCGCGACCGCCTGGCTGTAGCGCTGGGCGGTATGGCGTCCGGTAACGTGGCCGATCTCGTGAGCCACGACGCCGGCCAGCTCCGCCTCGCTGTTGGCCAGCGCCATCAGTCCGCGCGTCACGTAGACATAGCCGCCCGGCAGGGCGAAGGCGTTGACCACCGGGCTGTCCAGCACCGTGAAGGTAAACGACAGATCGGGCATCTCGGACGAGGACGCCAGAAAGCGCCCGATGCTGGTGACGTAGCGCCGCACGTCGGTGTCTTCGTAAGCGCCGCCGAACTCCTTCATCACCTTCGGATGTTCTTCGGCGCCGATTTCCATTTCGTCGGACTGCGACATGAACGCGGTAAAGCTCTGCTCGCCCGTCGCCGGGTTGGTCGAGCACGCGGACAGCCCCAGTCCACCGGCAATCATCAGGCTGCCCGCCACCGCCACGACGGTCAGCCGACGCCACAGATGTTTCATCACTTCACGTCCTCCACCTGATCGAGGCGTGTCGCCTCGATCATCGGTCCGTTGAAGAATTTTAACCAGCACCGTACGCGGATGAAACGGCCTTTTAGCGCCGTAATATCGAAGCCCTCGGGCTCGAGCGCGCGCCGGTCCGCGGGCGCAATCGCGATAGTGAAATCGGTCCGCCAGTCGCGCGCGCCCGGATCGGCAATGTTTATGTGAACCGCGACATGATCGGCGCCGTCGTCGGCGTTCAGCCGTTTGGCGGGGAGGGGCTTTCCGGCACCGGACCAAAGGCCGGCGGACCACGCTATTTGCACCGCTTTGCCACCGAACGTACATTGACGATCAACACGGCGGCGAGTGGCGGCAACGTGCGTCTCCTGTCTCTCGACGATGACCCGGCGCCGGGCGGAAATTGAAATCAAAAAAAGAGGTTAGCTTGTGAGTGATTGCATGGCGGGGGTATGGTCCTAAACTGCGGAACCGGAAGAAAACGGATATAGGCAACAACTTGGTGCAAAAACAAGCGATTGTGGCTCTTCTTGCTATCGGCGTTGCGACCCTCGGAGCGATCGCAACCCCAGCGTGTGCTGAAGAACCTGACTTCATCTCGATTTCGGCCGGCGTGTTCGACATCAACGACACTGCAACCACCGCCGAATTTCGCGTCGAATACCGTTCCGATCTGCGCTTCTGGCACTGGACGCCGTTCGTCGGTCTCATGGGCACGGCCGATAGCGCGCTCTACGGCTATGCCGGGTTGGGCTTCGAGCTGTTCTTCGGCCCGCGCGTCGTAATCACGCCGAACGCCGCCTTCGGTGCCTATGCCGACGGCGACGGCAAGGACCTGGGCTCAACCATCGAGTTTCGTACCGGCCTAGAGCTAGCCTACCGCTTCGACGACTACTCCCGCCTGGGACTGGCCTTCCACCACATATCGAACGCCAGCATCGACGAGAACAACCCGGGCACCGAATCCCTGGTACTGACCTATTCGATCCCGCTCTACAAATTTTACTGAACGACCGGGTTCGCCAGGGCCAGCATTCCCGTGAAGGTCTTTCACCCCCCCCCACGACCCCCGCATCGGCGGCTGGTACGCCCAATTGCCCGAGCCGGCGCCGGCTCGGCGCCTCAACGGCGACCAGAGTGCCGACTGGGTGGCCATCGGCGCGGGTTATACGGGGCTTGCCGCCGCCAGGCGCCTGGCCGAACACCGCCCGGGTGAGCGGATTTTGCTGCTCGAGGCCCGGCGCATAGGCCTCGGCGCATCTGGCCTCAATTCGGGCTTTGCGATCGATATTCCTCACAGCGTGAATGGCGCCACGGAAGACAGCCACCGACTTTACCGCCTTTGCTGTGCCGGCGTCGCGCTGCTGCGCGACGCCGTCGAAGCCGGGCAGATCGATTGCCAGTGGAGCGAGCGGGGCAAACTGCACTGCGCGCTCGCGGACACGGGCATGCGCGAGCTCGACGCGCTCTGCGCCGAACTCGATCACCTTGGCACACCCTACGAGCGGCTCGACGGCACAGCGCTCGCGGCGCGGATTGGTACGCCCTACTACCGCGCTGCGGTGCACACTCCGGGCACCGCCCTGATGCAGCCCGCGGCGCTTGCACGCGGCCTGGCAACGAGCCTGCCAGAAACCGTCGAGCTTTACGAGGAGACGCCAGTTCGAGCGATCAAACCGGGCCGGCCGGTCCGACTCACCACGCCCTGCGCCACGATTGCCGCGCCGCACGTGCTGCTCGCGACTAAACATCCCATGATGGCACTGGCGGGGCTCGATAAACGGCTGTTTCCCGTGAGTACCTTCGCGAGCCTGACCCGGCCCCTGACGGCTACGGAACAGGCCGAGCTGGGCGGCGAAGCGGACTGGGGCGTGATCCCGGGCCAGCGCATGGGCACGACGATGCGCTATACCCAGGATCGACGCCTTCTGATACGCAACATCTTCCGCTACACACCGAATTTTCTGGCCGGCGAGGCAGCTTGGCGGCGAATTAAGGCGCAGCACAGCCGCTCGTTCGAGAAGCGCTTTCCCATGCTGGGCGCCGTGCAGTTCGAACATAACTGGAGCGGCGCACTCTCGATGGCGCAAAACGGCAACGGTTTTTTCGGGCCAACCGGTGAGGGAGTACTCGCCTCGCTCGGCTGCAACGGGGTCGGGGTGGGGAAAGGAACGATCTTCGGGGCTATGCTGGCGGATTATGCCGTAGGCGCGGGCTCGGACCTTCTCGACGACATGCTAGCTCTGCCCGGCCCAAGCCGTCTGCCGCCCCGGCCGATCCTAAACCTCGCCGTACCCTTCATGATCAACCGGCGCCAACGCGTTGCGGGCCGAGATTTATGAGCAGCGCTTCGAGCGCCCGTTCAGTGCTCCGCGATTCTGAACGCCGCGAGTTCTATTTCAAGCTCATCGATATGCACCTTCAAGGCGTCAATCATCGGTTCGAGATCCTCTAGGGTGTCTCGCGGCGTTTGACGTCCCAGGCCGCGAGCGTGAATACGACCGCCCGCTCGGGTTTTCCCGTGTCGGCGGGCTGGGTAGCTGGTGTTGAAGACCAAATTAGATAGGCTTATTTGTATCATCGAGGAGGAGCCTAATTAGGACTCCCTCATTGTTTTTCCGCACCCAAATGCGGTACAAGCTCCTATCGGAGAGGCGCCTGAAATAACGTCATGAAAACCGAAGATATTCTCTCCAATAAGCCGTTGGTCCTGAGCCAGGCACAGCGCGAATCCTATTTCGAGACCGGCTATCTTCTGCTCGAACGCTTCGTCCCGCAGGACTGGCTCGAGCGGCTTCGCGTGCTCGCGGACGGGTTCGTCGAGATGAGCCGGGCGCTCACGGAGTCGGACGGAACACTCGATCTCGAACCCAACCACACGGCCGCCTTGCCCCGGTTGCGACGGTTGTGCGATCCCGTCGAGCATCACCCCGTGTTTTGGGAATTCACTTCCCGTGGACCGATCGTCGATCTGGCCGCCGATCTCGTCGGACCGGACGTCAAGTACCACCACTCCAAGCTAAACTTCAAATGGGGCGGCGGCGGCGAAGAAGTGAAATGGCATCAGGACATTCAGTTCTTTCCCCACTCCAACTACTCGCCGCTCACCATCGGCGTCTATCTCGAAGACGTCGACGACGCCATGGCGCCCATGGGCGTGATCCCGGGCAGCCACGAGGGTGAACTGTTCGACCTCTACAACGAAGACGACGTCTGGACCGGTGCGATCCGGGAGGCGGACCTCAGTCGCGTCTCGTTAGAAAAGGCCGTCTTCCTGCCCGGTCCCAAGGGCTCGGTGACGATCCACAACTGCCGCACCGTTCACGGTTCGAAGCCTAACACGGCAGCGTGCGCAAGGCCGCTGTTGCTGCAGACCTACACCTCAGCGGATGCATTGAAGCTGACCAACTTCACTGACAACCTGATCCATTCCAACCAGATCGTTCGGGGCAAGCCGGCCCGCTGGGTCGACTTCGATCCCCGCCCCTGCCTGATTCCGCCCGACTGGTCGAAAGGCTATACCTCGATCTTCGCACTCCAGCAGGAGGAGGAGGCTAAGACCTAACGGCGTTCGGGCACGCGGTACCCGAGCGCCTTGGTTCATGCTATGACGCGAGGAGTGCGCGCCCGTAGCTCAGCCGGATAGAGCACCAGATTCCTAATCTGGGGGTCACAGGTTCAAATCCTGTCGGGCGCACCAATCTTTTCAATGGGTTGGGAATAATGCTCGTATAAAAAATTTATATTATCTAACTCGATAGTTTTGGGTAGGCGTCCTGGCCCCAGATTTGGCGCTCGCGGATATAGTCGAGCGGCTTTTGCGGGTTGGCAGATTCGAACTCGCGCGCGATCCGGTGGCCCTCGAAAATCGACATCTGGATAAACCGCGGGGTTTGGCCGTCGCCGGTTTCGTAGATCGCCTGAATATCGTTCTTTACCCATTCGGCTTTCCGCGCCTTCAGCTCGCTGAACAGCTCGCGGTGTGACACGCGCGAGGTCACCAGCACCACGGAATCACACTCCACTTTCGTCACGTCCGTGCTAGCGCGCCGTGGCAGCACCCCGGCCTTGGGCGGCAAGGTGAACTCGGCGCCGTCGCGGTAGGCGTAGGCGAGCGAAAGCGTGACGCTCCCGGAAACGTCGACCACCTCGACCCAGTGAAGCAGGTGCTGGGCAATACCCTTGTCGTGGAGCTGGCGCTGCAGGTTGGGCGCTTCGAGCGTCAGGGTCGTATAGGGTGCGATCTCGCCGAACTGGGTGACCATCGAGACCGTCTTTCCCTGGTCCGCGAGATACTCCGCCATGCCGACCCCGGTGAAGTAGCCGTCACCGTCGATCACGACGACCCGCTCGCCGGTTTCCTTGCCGGCCATGATCTGCTCGGGCGTGCAGAACTGGGGCAGATTTGCGTCGACACCGGCGATGGCCGGCCCGTAGTCGTTTGCACTGGCGCCGTCGGTGGCCCAGTGCGCGCCGACCGCGACAACCACCTTATCCGCCCCGTAGGTCAGGATATCGTCCGCCGTCATCTTGCCTACACCCGTATGCAACTCGACGTTGACGAGCTTCGCAATCTGGTTTTCCCGGTAGGAGACGACGCGGCCCCATTCCGACAGGCCGGGATAGCGCGAGACGTCGCGGATATGCCCGCCGACCGTACTCGAAGCTTCGCGCAAATGCACATCGTAGCCGCGCACCCCCAGAACCCGCGCGCATTCCAGCCCGGCCGGTCCCGCGCCCACCACGAGGACCGAGCAGGGTTCGCTCGTCTGGGTGAATTTTTCCGGGTGCCAACCGCGCCGGTACTCCTCCATCGCGGTCGCGTTCTGCGTGCAGACGAGCGGCGGGCCGTCCAGGGCGAATTGCGAGATGCAGATGTTGCACCCGATGCATTCGCGAATATCGTCGGGTCTGCCCTCATCGATCTTCTTGGGCAGAAACGGGTCCGCGATCGAGGGCCGCGCCGCGCCGATCAGATCGAGCTCGCCGCCCTCGATCATGCGCACCATGGCGTCGGGCTCGGTGACGCGGTTGACCCCGATTACGGGCACGTTTGCCACCGCCTTAACGGCCTTGGTCGCCCAGGTCTGGTAGCCCGCCTTGAAGAAGCGCGACGGCCCCGCGTCGTTGCCCCATTCCATGAAAAACGAAAGCTTGATGTTCCACACATCCGCCACCCCCTCGCGGGTGACCAGTTCCACGAAGCGCAGCCCCTCGTCTTCCAGCTCCATGCCCGCCGGCCCCATGAGGCTATCGATCGCGACGCGGGTTCCGATCGCCGCGCTATCGCCGACCGCACCCTTGACCGCCGAGAGCACCTCAATCCAGAAGCGCGCACGGTTCTCCAGCGAACCGCCCCAGCGATCGGCCCGTTTGTTGTACATGGGCATCAGGAACTGCGCCGGTAGCGAGGATTCCGAGCCGATGATCTCGATATAGTCGAAGCCCGCGTCGACGGCCCGTTGGGCGGCGAGAACGTATTGTCCGATCAGCTCGCTGATGTCGTCCTCGTCGCACTCGTAGCAGTAGTTCTGGTAGGCCGCCTCCGAGACATAGGCGCTGGGCCCCCGGGTGATGCAGAGCGAATCCCGGGCCTGGACATGGGCGCCGCCATGCCACAGCTGAATCCCCGCCAGCGCGCCGTGCTTGTGCACGCTCTCGGCCGTATGACGCAGGTTGATCACGTCGCCCTCGTCCCAGATCCGGGCACAGATATGGGGCGAATCGTCGGTTTCCGGCGAAATCGCGGTGAACTCGACACACACCGTCCCCCAGCCCCCTTCGGCCTTGGTCGCCCGGAAGGCGGCCTGGGCGCCGGGCCGAATGGTTCCGGCATTGTTGCAGTGCGGGACCTGAAAGAAACGGTTTGGCGTGATCTTGGGGCCGATTTTCAGCGGCTCGAACAAGACATCGTGGCGTGGATCGCGTGGCATGGTTGGTCTTTCCCCTAGTTCTTCTCACCGTAGACAGGCAGCGCTTCGGGTGCCGGCGGCTCGCCTCCGAGAATCATATCTGTAGCCTTTTCGGCGATCATGATAACGGCTGCATTCAATTTCGCACTCACAATCGAGGGCATGACCGAGGCATCGACCACCCGCAAGCCCTCGATGCCGTGCAGGCGCAGGCTCGGGTCGACCACGGCAGCTTCATCCGTGCCCATCTTGGCGCTGCCGCAGGGATGATATTCCGTGTCCGCCGCGGCGCGGACGAAGGCGTCGATCTGCTCGTCGGAGCGGACCTCTGGGCCAGGCGAAATTTTCCACCTCCGGAAGGCGTCGAACGCCGGCTGGGCGAAGATTTCTTGGGTGCGCCGGACCCCTTCGCGCGCGACGCGCCGGTCCTCTTCCTCCGCTAGGTAATTGGCTTTGATGATCAACGCAGCGACGGGCCTGGTGGGCGCAGCCGGGGTACTACTCGCGCTCGCCATGGGGGCGGGCCGCATCGTAGCGCTGGGGCGCAAAGAACCTGTACTTAACGAGCTGTGCGCACTCGACCCGCGCCGGGTTTCGGCGCTCAAGATTACCCGCACGGCAGATGACGCGCCCGCTATCCTCGACGCAGTCAACGGCGCAGCGGACATCATGCTCGACTGCGTCGGCGACATTCCAGATCCCGTCTCGACCCAGAACGCGCTCGCTGCCCTGGAACCGTATGGCTGCGCCCTGTTTGTCGGGGGCTGTTTTGGCGATCTCGCGGTCAACTACGAGTGGATGCTGGACAAGCAGATCACCATGCTCGGATCGAGTTGGTATCCGCGCCAGGGCACCGCTGAGATGGTGGGAATGATCGCCACGGGGGCGCTCGACGCCGAGGCGCTCAGAACGCGGGTGTTCTCGCTCGACGAAGCGAACGACGCGGTGCAATGGGCGGAGAAAGGACCGGGTGGGCTCGAGCACGCCGCCCTCGTGCCTTGAGCCGTCAGCGGCTTGACATGGCCTGGCGCCGTTCGACCTGACAATACCCTCGCCTAACCAAGCGAAGCGAAACAGGCCGGGGCCCCACGTTCGGGGCTCCGGCCTACAATCCTCAAGCCTGTAGGCCCCGAAAGGGCCGCCGCCGTCAGGAATAGTTCGCGCCGTAGCTGGCCCAGTCCCTATCGAATTTCGGGTGGAGCATATCGAGGAGCCCCGCGAGCCGGGGCTCCTCGTCGGGAAAATACTCCTTCATGCCGATGGCGTATTCCTGCTGCGAGACGAAGTAGTCGGGATCAAGCAGGGTAATCATGACCTCGCCCAGCACGCGGAGCATCGACATCATCTTGAAGGCGCGAACCTCGTGCAGGGTCGCTTCGATCTCCGCCGAATCGGCATCGGCAAAATAGGTCGCGACCGCGTAGCGATCCATCGCGTCGTCGGCGTCGATCCAGGTCAGCATGTCGGCAATATCCGACTTCGGGTTGCCGTAGGCCCCAGCATCCCAGTCGATGAACAGGACCTCGCCCTTAGGGTTGAACATCATGTTCACATAGGCCAGGTCGTTGTGGGTGAAGACCGGGATAAACGGCCGTATGGCGCGCTCGAGCCGGTCGGTCACGTCGCGAAAATAAGGCACATCGCCGACCCAGGCCGAGGGCTGAAAATCCGAGGCTGCCACGCCCCGCTCCATGGTGTTGAGATAGCGGCGAATGGTGTGAAACGGCCACCAGTAGCTGATCGTCTCCGCGATCGCGTCGGAGTTCGCGTGCAGCAGCTTCATCCGCTCGATGACGTGAGCCATCATCGCGGGTTCCTCGATTTGCTCCTCGGTCATGACCGGAGAAGCGATGAAATCCGTGATCGTCAGGTTGGGCTCCCAGTAACGCAAGCAAGGCCCAACGCCCAGCTTGTGGGCCGCGAGCGTGCATTGGACGACGGAGGTCTGGCGGGTCCGGTATTGATCGACGCCGCAACGGATAGCATAGCGCTTGCCGTCGCCGTCGGTCGCAAAATAGGTACGGTTGGTCAGCCCGCCGAAATGCTGCGAGACCTCGACCGCGCCGGTCCATAGGGGCAGGCTGCGGATATAGTTTTGGATCTCTTCGCTCGACCAGCTGCGCCGAATTCGCGAAATCTCGCTGCACTCGAAAACGGCGTCGCGCATCTCGTTCTCCGGCCGCTGCGGGTGGATCGCCGTCAGAACGGCGGCCGCCGTTCGGCCCAGTTGAGTTCCTGTTCCAGCGCCTGCGCGACGCGCAACGGCGTTGCGTCATCGTGTCGCCAGCCGACGATCTGAAAGCCCGTCGGTAGGCCGTTGCCGGCAAAGCCCGAGGGCACGGAAATCGCCGGCAAGGTCAGCAAATTAAATGGGAAGGTCATCTCGTAATGGCAGAACTTCCCGTCTTTATCGTCGTGGCCAAAATTCGACTCCGGTGTTCCAACCTCGATTGCCGGCTGGGCGCTGGTCGGGCAGACCAGCCCGTCATAGCGGGAAAATATGGGCGCGATGGTTTCGGCCAAGCGGGTGCGAACCAGCTCGGTCCGCTTCAAATCCACTGCGCTTGCGGCCCGGCCACGCTCGACCGCCGCGACTAGGTCGGGCTCCATGCGATCGCGGAACTCATCAAGACGATCGCCGACCACGAGGGCCGAGTAGACATCCCAATGGAGCCAGCCCGCCTCGTTGAGCTCGCGGCTCCAGGGCAGCTCGATCTCGTCGACCGCAGCGCCCAGCGCGCGGAGCGTCGCGACCATTTTCCGGGTGTTCGCGACGATGTCGGGATCGACCGCGTAGTAGCCGAGATCGATGCTAAACACGAGTCGCACACCCGCGAGATCGGCCGAACCCGGCAAGGACACGGCAGGCAAGTCGGGTAGCGACGAAAAGTCGCGGTCGTCGGGGCCCTGGGCCGCGTTCAGAAAGAGCACCGCGTCCGAGACATGGTGGCAAAGCGGGCCAAAGCTGGTGTAGCTGTCGAACTGGCTCGGGAAGATATCGAAGGGGATCCGCCCCAGGCTGGGCTTGAGCCCCACGATGCCGCAGAACGACGCAGGCAATCGTATGGAACCACCCGCATCGCAGCCCTCGGCCAGCGGCACGCAGCCCGCCGCGACGGCAGCGGCCGCCCCGCCCGAAGAGCCGCCCGGCTGGTGGTCGAGATTCCAGGGGTTACGCGTCACACCCCAGAGCGGCGTGTCCATCTGGAAGGAATAGGCCAACTCCGAGGTCACCGTCTTGCCCACCATGATAGCGCCAGCGTCCCGCAGTCGTTCGACGATCGCAGCATCCTGTTCGGGGATCCAGTTTTCATAGAGATAGGAGCCCTGGGTGGTGCGCTTGCCCTTGGTCGGCGTCATATCCTTGAACGCTATAGGAACCCCGTGCAACGGGCCCAGTGCCTCGCCTTTCACGACCGCCTCTTCGGCGGCCCGCGCGGCGGCAAGGGCCTCGTCGGCGTAGACGAAGCAGAAGCAGTTGAGCGCCGGGTTTACTTCCTCGATTCGATCGAGGCAATTTTGCACCACATCGACCGGGGAGAGCGCCCGGGTTCGGACCGCCGTGGCGATCTCGCCGGCGGACAGGCCGCACAGCTCAGGATCGCTCATGGCTCGATAGCCCCCCATTTCGACGAGCACGCCGCGACACGCGCGCGCTGAGCCCGCCCCTTCAGGGGGCTGGGCTTAGCCAAGGGCAAAGCCTTCGTAGCCCTTTGAGACGATCTCGTCGCATTTTTTTACATATTGAGGAAAGCCGATATAGGACAGGAAGACCCGCGCCTTGCCCGGGATGTTCGAGCCGACATACCAGGAATCCTGCAACGGATAGACCGACCGGTCGGCCACTTCGTTGACATGAGCGACCCAGGCGTCCTGGGCTTCGGCCGTCGCCTCAATGCGGCTATGGCCGTGTTCTCGCATGTAGTCCAAGCAATCGGCGATGAACTCGACATGCTGTTCGATGGACTGAACCATATTGCTCAAGACCGACGGGCTGCCCGGTCCGGTGATCATGAACAGGTTGGGAAAGCCCGCAACGCTGAGCCCCAGAAGCGTGCGCGCGCCATTATCCCAGTTGGCGGCGAAAGACAGGCCGCCCCGGCCGCGGATATCGACACGCGTAAGCGCGCCAGTCACGGCGTCGAAGCCAGTAGCAAAGACGATGGCGTCGAGCTCGCACTCCCTATCGCCGACCCGAAGCCCGGTCGGTGTGATCTCCTCGATCGGCGTTTTGCTCACATCGACGAGGGTGACGTTCTCCCGGTTATAAGTGGCGTAGTAGTCCGTATCGACGCACAACCGCTTGCACCCAATCAGAAAATGGGGCGAAAGACTTTTGGCGACCTCCGGATCGCGAACAGTCTCACGGATCTTTGAACGGACATATTCGCCCGCGGTGTCGTTGGCCTCGACTGTGTCGAACAGATCGGCGTACGCGCCCATATACGCGACCCCGCCCAGCGCCCAGCGGGCCGTATACTCGCGCTTGCGTTCTTCGGGCGTGACCTCGAAGGCGCTCTTTTCACTAACATCGAACAAGATGCCCGATCGGTTCTGCCTCGCCTTGGCGCGAAGTTCGGCGTAATGGGCCTTGAAGTCCTGCTGCTTTTCGGGAGAAAGCAGCTTGTTATGAGCCGGCACGCTGAAGCTCGGCGTACGCTGGAAGACAAGGAGCTGCTTCGCCTGCTCCGCGATCAGCGGGATAGCCTGGATACCCGACGACCCGGTGCCGATGACGCCGACCCGCTGGCCGCTGAAATCGACCCCCGTCTCGGGCCAGTCGCCGGTGTGGTAGGTGGCGCCCGTGAAGTTGTCCAGACCCTTGAAATCCGGGATGTTGCGCGCCGACATGCAGCCCGTCGCCATGATGCAGAAGCGCGCCGTGACCACATCGTCGTGGTCGGTTTCAACGGTCCAGAGAGCGCCGTCTTCGTCGAAGTGCGCCCTCGTGACCCGAGTCTCGAACTGGATGTCGCGGCGCAGGTCGAAGCGGTCGGCAACGTGATCCAGGTAGCGCAGGACCTCGGGCTGGGTGGCGTAGCGCTCGCTCCACTCCCACTCTTGCTGGAGCGCTTCGTCGAACTGGTAGGAATATTCCATGCTCTCGACATCGCAGCGCGCGCCGGGATAGCGGTTCCAGAACCAGGTCCCGCCGACCCCGCTGCCATCTTCGAAGACCCGTACGGAAAAGCCCATGCCACGCAGCTTATGGAGCATGTAGAGCCCGGCAAACCCGGCGCCGACAACGACGGCGTCAACTTCGCTTTCGGGAGCAGGACTATGGGTTTGGGATGACGATTGCGCAGACGACATGGATACACCTCTAGCTCGTGCGCGGGGGCAGTCAAAGATTTGGTCGCGTCGGGGCTCGTGTCAAGCGGATATGGCCACTCGGCGGTGGCGGCGGAGCGTAAGCGAGGTTTCCTGATCCTCATAACGCAGGTAATTCGTGTCGACCATTCGGATTAACGAGGCGACCGTCTCCAGCTCGGGCGAAGACAGGGTGGAAAAATCGCGACGCGTTGGGCCGGCGGCACGCATCTTTTCGATATCGCTTTCAGGCACCAACGCACGCAGAAACAGCTCGTCGTCGGAGAGGTCGGCGCCAAGCTCCTTGCGTAGCTCTTCTAGGGTGGGTTGGGGCGGCGGCGTATTGGCAACCTGCTTTGCGCGCGGCGCGCTCATGATGCGATCGAGAATGTCCGGCTTGATCTCGCCCACGGGCTCGCCGTAAAGGCCTGCGGCATACTGGATGACCTCGTCGGGGATCACCGAATAGCGCTTGCCGGTGACGACGTTGAGCACCGCGAGAGTACCCACGAGCTGGGAAAACGGCGTCGCCATCCCCGGATAGCCGAGCTCGCGGCGGACCACCGCGGTCTCGCGCAGGACGTCGCCGTATTTTTCGGGCATGCCATGCTGGGCGAGCTGGTTCTTGAAGGTACCCGTCATGCCGCCCGGCACCTGATGTTGGGCGTAAAATAGGTCGTACTCCTGGGGCACGCCGACGGCGTAGCCCATCGCCTTAGCGACCGCGCGGAAATTTTCCTCGATGGCGGGGCAGTGGGACAGATCGAGCCCGTGGCTGTGTCCGGCAGCCTCCATATTACGCGCCATGGTGTCGACCGAAGGCGGCGCGGGACCGTCCGAGAGCGGCCGGTTGCAGGTGTGGAACCGGTCGATCCCGAGCTCGACCGCCGCCAGGTAGGTGTGTGAGGCGATGCCGATCGAATTATGGCAGATCAGCTCGATTGTCCGCCCGCCCGCCGCCGCCTGGATCCCAGGGATCAGGGTGCGCGCGCGCTCGGGCGTGAGCACACCGGATGCGTCGTAAATGAGAAAACGGTCGACGTCGGGACTGGCGGCATAGAGTTTCGTGCGCTCGGCATAAAAGGCGTCCGTATGCACCGGGCTGTCGGCATAGAACAGCGCGATGACGACCATTGCATCAGTCTCCTTCGCAACCCTCGCAAGCCGGTGGGCCTTATCGGCATTGGCAAGCAGCACGTCATAGATCCAGACCGTGTCCATACCGTGGGCACAGAGCCGGCGCATCCAGAGGTCCATGATCGAATCGGGCGAGACCGAAAAGGTCACAGCCGCGTTGGTCCGCATGCCCGCGCGGAACCGGCTGTTGGGCATGGATGCCACCATCAAGTCCAGGCCCTCCCAGGGATCTTCCTGGCAATAGCGGATCAGCACTTCGAACTGGGAACTCCCGCCTATGTCGACGACCTCGTAACCGACCTTGTCGATCAGCGGCGTGGCGGGCAGCGCCTGGCCCGCCTGCATGCGCATGCCCCAGTGACATTGCTGGCCGTCGCGCAGCGTGGTGTCGATAAACTCGATGTGGGCCATGGTGTCAGCCTTCCTGGGCGTTGACGGCGAGCATCAGAACAGATTCGAGCCAGCGCACGCTCACCCCGCCCCGGACGAAATCGGGATGGGCGAGCAGTGCGCGCTGAAACGCGATATTGGTCTCGATCCCTTCGACGGCGAAGTCGTCGAGGGCGGCGCCCAGCCGCGCCAGCGCCTCGGCGCGGGTCGGCGCATAGGCGATCAGCTTGCCAATCATGGAATCATAGAATGGGGGCACCAGATCGCCCTCACGAATGTGGCTGTCGAGGCGCAGGCCCTCGCCCGCTGGCGGGCGCCAGGTGGTGACGCGCCCTGGCGAGGGCGCAAAATCCCGGCCCGGCGATTCCGCGTTGATACGGCACTCGATCGCATGACCGCGAAGCACAACGTCGGCCTGGGCAAACGATAGCGGCGCGCCGCCCGCGATGCGCAGTTGCTCACGCACGATATCGATGCCGGTAACCATCTCCGTGACCGGGTGCTCGACCTGGATGCGGGCGTTCATCTCGATGAAGCAGGGTTTGCCCCGGTCCATGTTGTAGAGAAACTCCACGGTTCCCGCGTTGCGATACCCGATATGGCGCACGAGCTGAAGCGCGGCTTCATGCAGACGGGCACGGGCCGCATCGGGCAGCACCGGAGCTGGCGCCTCCTCGACGACCTTCTGGTAGCGCCGTTGGGCGGAACAATCCCGCTCGCCGAGATGGACCGCGTTGCCGTGGTCGTCGGCCAGCACCTGCACCTCGATATGCCGGGCGTTGGCAATAAAGCGCTCCATATAGAGCGTACCGTCGTTGAACGCGGCGGCCGCTTCCGCAGACGCTTTTTCAAAGCAGCCGCGAATCGCGTCAGCATCCGTGGCGACGAACATGCCCCGCCCGCCCCCACCGGCCGCGGCCTTGATGACCACGGGGTAGCCCATCGCGTCCGCGCGGGCTACGGCCTCGTCCACCGAGCCCACCGCTTCCGAGCCCGGCATCAGCGGCACGCCCGCCTCGGCCGCGACGCGCCGGGCGGCGATCTTGTCGCCCAACTGCTCGATGGTCTCGGGCCGGGGCCCGATGAAGAGAATACCGTTCTCGGCGCACGCGCGGGCGAAACCGGCGTTCTCGGCGAGGAACCCGTAGCCGGGATGGAGCGCGTCGCAGCCCGTGCCCTTCGCGGCCATGACTAAGGCGCCGGGATTGAGGTAACTGGCTTGGGCAGCCGCGGGACCGACGCAAATGGCGCGCTCGGCCAGCTCGGCGCCGCGGCCCTCGCGATCGGCCTCGGAGACGCCGAGCACGGTCTCGATGCCCTCGGCGTGACACGCCTCGATGACCCGGACCGCGATCTCGCCCCGGTTCGCGACGAAGACGCGCGCGAGAGTGCCCATAAACCGGTCGCGCGCTCAGTCGAGGGGATCGAGGCGGAAAAGCGGCTGATCGAATTCGACCATCTCGCCATCCTCAACCAGCACCTCGACGATGCGCCCTTTGCTCCCCGCCTTAATCGGCGTGAACAGCTTCATGACCTCGATCAGGCAGACCTCGGTGTCCTCGTCGACGGTCGCGCCGATCTCGATATAGGCCGGCGCGCCGGGTTTGGGCCGGCGCCAGAACGTGCCTAGATTCGGCGCACGGACGAGCAAACCCTCGACCGGCTGGGGCGGCGAGGCAGGTGCGGGTGTCGTCGCGGGCTTTGTCGAGACAGGGGCTGGTGGCGTATCGGAGCGAGCGCTGGAGAAACCGCCATCGACATTGTCGGGATCGGTCGAGAGAAGCAACGTCGCACCACCGACCTTGAGGCGCATTTCATCCCAGCCGGATTCGCGAAAAACGCGCGTGATCTGCTCGATATCCTGTTCGGTCAGTGCCACGCTCCCTACCCCTCGTGTAACGCGCCCGGAATAGGTCAGCTTAGGCGGAAACAGATTGTCAGACAATATCGTCTTGCGTATGCTCAGGCGTAGAGCCCGCCCGCCGGCTCTCGCCAGCCACAATCAAGGAACGAATTTCCATGACCGCAGCACTGGTCGATCCGGCCAACCTTCGAATTTTGATTGTCAACGACGACGGCGTTCACGCGCCGGGCATCGAGCGGATGGAGGCGTTCGCACACGAATTGTCGGACGACGTATGGATCGTGGCGCCGGAATACGACCAAAGCGGCACGGGCCATTCTCTGACGCTGGTCGATCCCATCCGTATCCGTCAATTGGGGGGAAAGCGCTTCGCCGTGCGCGGCACGCCAACCGACTGCGTGGTGATGGCGCGCAACCAGATCATGCGGGACGCACTTCCCACCCTGGTGCTTTCGGGTGTGAACCGGGGGCTCAACGCCGCTGAGGACGTGACCTATTCGGGCACCATCGCGGGCGCCATGGAAGCGACGCTGCTGGGCATCCCGGCGATCTGCCTCAGCCAGGCCTTCCGCAACCGCAACGACGTAAAGTGGCAGACCGCGGAGCGTTACGGCCCCGATCTTCTGGCCCGGCTGATCGCTCATGGTTGGCCGGTGGGCACGTTTCTCAATGTCAACTTTCCTCCGGTCGACCCCGACGAGGTCAAGGGGGTGAAAATCACCTGCCAGGGCCAGCGCGGCCAAAGTTCGCTCCAGATCACCGACCGCATCGACGCCCGCGGCTTTCCCTATTACTGGCTGCACCTCGACCACGAGAAGGCCGCCTACCCCGAGGATACGGACCTGGCAGCCCTCGACGCGGGCTACATCTCGGTAACCCCGCTGCAGCTCGATCTGACCAATCACGCCGCAATAGATTCACTGCACGCGGCGCTGGCCTAGCCGAGGCTTATGCCAGGTAAAGTGGTCGACTGACGCCACGTGGAAACGACGGTGCGTCAGCCACCGGCGGCGAACAGAGAATCAGGCAGACGATCCAGGCGCGCACGCGTACGCCGTAAGTGGCGGCGCATGGCGCGCTCCGCGCCGCGCGCATCGCTCGCAAGAACCGACGCGGCGATGGCCTCGTATTCTTCAAAGAAATGGCGCGACGACGCCACCAGGGTCATCTGGCGGAACTGCATGCGCATCAGGTGCATCTGGAGCAGCGGTGTACTGTGCGAGAGTTCGAGGTTCCCGCCGATCTGCACCAGCGTGTCGTAAAACTCCGTGCGCGCCTGCATCAGCGCCATGCCCTCGGGGTGGGTACGAAATTGGAGCACCCTTTCGAGCGCCGCCTCGAACCTGGCGCGGTGATCCGCTTCGCCGATCCGCTCGGCGGCCAGGCCTGCCCCGAGCGTGGCGAGACGCTCGAAGACCGCCAAAATATCGTGCATATCCGAGCGCGAAAGTGAGCGGACGTAGGCGCCACGATGGGCCACCAGGTCGATCAGCCCTTCCGCCGCAAGCCGCTTGAGCGCCTCGCGCACCGTGCCGCGCGAGACGCCGTACTCCGCGGTCAGATCGGCTTCGATCAACCGTTGACCCGGGACATAACGGCCCGACTGGATCCCGTCATTGAGCGCCGCCACAAGCTGGTCGGGCGAACTGGGACCGTGGCGTGGCGCGGCGGCGCGGCGAGCAGTGCTAATTGGGGCGGTCGTTGCAGTCACGAGAGTCTTCTTTTGTGGTTGGCGACGATTGCCGATCATCCGGCATAATTATCAAATCCCGCCGTCGCGAGATAGCCACTCGCTCGACCCGGCACCCGGCGGCTGGCGGTGGGGCCGGCGCGGATGTAAGCTGACTCGGATCGGGGAAATCTCCAACCTGAATATTGTCGGACAATTGTATAGCTATCCGACCGCCTGCCCCCCCTTGGGAGAAGACGATATGACCGGATGCATGGTAGGCTGGGCCCATACGCCCTTCGGCAGGCTCGACGACGAGGACACGGAATCGCTGATCGTGCGCGTCGTGCGCGAGGCAGTGGCTGATGCGGACATCGGCTTCGAGGATATCGACGAGATCGTCCTCGGCCAATATAACGGCGGCTTCGATCCCCAGGGTTTTCCCTCCTCCCTGGCACTTCAGGCCGACCCGGCACTTCGCTTCACACGGACCACCCGTGTCGAGAATGCCTGTGCGACAGGCACGGCGGCGATCTACCAGGGCCTGCGCAGCCTGGAGGCAAAGCAAGCCCGCTTCGTACTCGCCATCGGCGTTGAAAAGATGACCGCGGCCGAGCGCGCGCGGGTCCCCAAGATTCTGCTGAGCGGCAGCTACGTCAAGGAAGAGGCGGACATCGAGGGCGGCTTCGCCGGTATTTTCGCGCAAGTTGCGCGGGCCTATTTCCAGCGCTTCGGCGAGCAAAGCGACGCCATGGCGCGAATCGCCGCGAAAAATCACAAGAACGGCTCGGTCAACCCCTACGCCCATGTGCGCAAGGACCTGGGTTTCGAATTCTGCCGCACGGTCTCGGACAAGAACCCAATGGTCTGCGATCCCTTGCGGCGCACCGATTGCTCGATGGTCTCGGACGGCGCCGCCGCGGTCGTGCTGACCGATACCGCCACCGCGCTGGGGCGGAAGAAGGCGGTAATCTTTCGCGCCGCCCAGCAGGTCAACGATTTTCTACCCATGAGCCGGCGCGACGTGGTGCTCTACGAAGGACCGGAGCGGGCTTTCCAGAAAGCCTATGATGAAGCCGGAGTGAGCGTGAACGATCTCGATTTTGCCGAGGTCCACGACTGCTTCACCATCGCCGAGCTGATGATCTACGAGGCCATGGGCCTGACGCCGAAAGGCGAAGGCGCGCGCGCCATCGACGAGGGCTGGACCGAGAAGAACGGTCGCTTGCCGGTCAACCCCTCGGGCGGGCTGAAGGCCAAGGGCCACCCCATCGGCGCCACGGGAGTCTCGATGCATGTGGTCGCCGCCGAGCAGCTCATGGGCAGTGCGGACGCCATGCAGATCTCCGGCGCCGAGCTCGGCGCCGTGTTCAACATGGGCGGTGCCGGGGTCGCCAATTGCACGAGTCTGCTCGAGCGCCTGCGCTGAGCCTTTTTTTTCAGGAGTATGTCATGACCGAGCTTCGCCCGAACGAGCCGGACCTTGCCGCCCTCGACCGGGCGGGCATGATCCACCCCTTCTCGCAACTCCACGATCAGGCGCGCAAGGACCCTCTGATTTTCACCCACGGACAAGGTGTGACTATCACGGACGCGGCCGGGCGCGACTATATCGACGCGGGTTCGTCCCTGTGGTGCGTCAACGTCGGCTATGGGCGCGACGAGATCGTCGAAGCGGCGGCCGAGCAGATGCGCACCCTGCCCTTCGTTCATATCTTCAGCAGCAACTCCCACGCACCGGTCATTCGTCTGACCGAGAAGCTGCTCGAATTGGCGCCCGCCAATATGTCCAAGGTGCTCTTCGGCAACGGCGGCTCGGACGCGAACGACACCCAGGTCAAGATCGCCTGGTACTACAACAACGCCCGCGGTAAACCCGCCAAAAAGAAGATCATTTCGCGGCGGCGTGCGTATCACGGCGCCACGGTCGTCGCGGGTAGCCTTACGGGTCATGAGATCGTCCATAGCGGCTTCGACCTGCCGCTCGATTTCGTGCGCCATACCGACTGTCCCGACTGGCATCGGCGCGGCGACGCGGCCCAGACGCCCGAGGAGCACGCAACCGCACTGGCCGAGCAGCTCGACGCACTGATCGAAGCGGAGGGTCCGGACACGGTCGCCGCCTTCATCTCCGAGCCGATCATGGGCGGCGGCGGCGTGCTCGTGCCCCCGCCGGCCTACGGCCCCGCGGTGCAGGAGGTGCTGGCCCGGCACGACGTGCTGTTTATTGCCGACGAGGTGATCTGCGGCTTCGGTCGTACGGGAAACTGGTGGGGCTCGGAGACGGTGGGTTTTGCGCCTGACCTGATGAGCGTCGCCAAAGGCATCACCAGCGCCTATCTACCCATGTCGGCCTGCCTGATCTCGGACAAGGTGTGGGAGGCGCTCGATGCCGGCGCGGCGACGCTGGGCCCGTTCGGCCACGGCTTTACGACTACAGGGCACCCGGTGGCCGCGGCGGTGGCGCTCAAGAATATAGAGATTATCGAACGCGAGGACCTGGTGGGCAATTCGCGGCGTACCGGCGATTACCTGATCGCGCGACTGCGTGCCGAACTGGGCGATCACCCGTTGGTCGGCGAGATCCGGGGGGCAGGATTGCTGGCCGGGGTCGAACTCGATGCCGACAAGGAAACTCGCACGCCTTTCGAAGATGCGATGGCGGTGGGCTCGCGGCTCGGTAAGCTGTGCCTTGAGAATGGGCTGATCGTGCGCGGTGCGCTGGGCAAAGCGGTCGCCGCCATGGCGCCGCCCCTGATCGCCACCGAATCCGACGCCGACGAGATCGTCGCGCGACTGGGCCGCTCCCTCGACCAACTGCATGATGCCCTCCAGGCCGAGTAGACCGGTGCGGGCACGGTGATGAAGGGAAGAGCATGACGGAACCCAGGAAAGTCGCGATCGTTACCGGCTCGGCCACGGGGATCGGCGCGGCTTGCGCGCTGAGACTGGCGGGCCACGGCTATAACGTCGTCATCAACTGCACGGCAAGCCTCACAGAGGCGGAGGAGACCGCCGCGGCGTGCCGCGAGGCAGGTGTCGAAGTACTGATCTTGCCCGCCGACGTCGCCGACGACGGCCAATGCCGCGCGCTCGCCCAGGCGGCACTCGACGCCTGGGGGCGAATCGACGCACTGATCAACAACGCTGGGCGAACCAAATTCGTCAAGGCCGAAGACTTCGAAGGGCTGACCGCCGAGGATTTCCAGTCGATCTACGCCGTGAACACGGTGGGCGCGTTCCAGACCGCGCGGGCCGCCGCGGACGCCCTACGCGCGGCTAATGGCGCGCTCGTCAACGTCTCCTCGCTGTCCGCTTATACGGGCCTGGGAAGCTCGATCGCCTATGCCGCGTCGAAGGGCGCGCTCAATACCCTGACCCTCTCGCTCGCCCAGACCTTAGCTCCCGAGGTACGGGTCAACGCTGTCTGTCCCGGCTATGTGGACACCCGCTGGATGCAGCGGACCATGGAGCCGGACCGCTACGAGCGGTTTCTGGCGGGCTTGCGCAAGCATGCGCCGCTGGCCACCGTGACCCAGGCCGACGACGTTGCCGAAGCGGTGTGCTGGTTCGTCGAGGGCGGGCGCACGATTACCGGCCAGATGCTGACCATCGACGCGGGCATGCACCTGACCATGGGGTGAGGCCGGCTCAGTCGCCCGGTGCGACGCGGATCAGGCTCGCCTGGGTTTCCCGTTTGGTCGGGAAGGTAAACGCCACCACGATACCGTCCCCTCCGTACCATACGGCGCCGGCGCGCACGTCCGAGCCGTCCGGGGTGCGAAACTCCACATCGTAGCGTCGGCCGGAAACCGACGCTTCTTCGAGCGTCGTTGTTTCCTCGCCCACGAGTTGCGCCGTGAATTCCTTGGTCCGGCCCTTGAGCGGGTTGAGCAGGCGACTCGCCTTCAACGCGACCTCGCACCAGACGGTCCAGGACAGCAACGCCGCATCAACGATCGTCGGTGCATCGCCCGCCTTGTGCAGGCGGAGCCCGGTGCCCTCGGGCAGCACGGTAATGATACGCTCGCGGCCGTTATCGACGGTCATGCCGTCGAACCGTTCGAATAGGCCGTTGCGCCAGACCTCGGTCGATTCGTGACGGTAATTGAGCACGGGTATGACATAGGCGAGCGTGATCCCGATATCGATGACCGTGTAGATGGCCATCTCTGCGCCGTTGGCCTGAATAGAAATTTTAAGCCTTCCGACGTCGTCGCCCTCATGGATGATCCGGTAGACGATCGGCCCGGACGGGGGCTGACAGTCGTCAGGCGCCCCGGCACTGATCTTTCCCGCCGCGACGAGCCCCAAAATAGGCGCCAGAAAAAGCGCTGTCAGGAGATTTCGGATCACGGGGTCCCGAAACCCGGTACGACCTCGAGAGGCACATCGCCACCGCCTACGAGCTCGCACACGCCGTCGGGATCGAGCGCATAGGTACCGCCCTGAATGACGCCAATTCCCTCGTCTTCGAGCTCGAGGCAGGCGTGAAGCACGAACACCATGCCGGACTCGAGCCGTTGCTCCACGCCTCGGGCAATCTGCAGGCTTTCGAGCCAGACCGGTGGGTAGGCGATACCGATGCCGTAGCCGAAGCGCATCATCGCAGCGCCCTCCAGCCCCGCCGTACGCAAGGGATCGAGCGATGCCTCCTCGACCGCGGCGACCGGAACCCCGGGGCGGATTGCCGCGATACCGGCGGCGAGCGAGGCCCGCGCGAGATCGTAAACCTCCGCTGTCCGTGCATCGGGCGCGCCAGCGGCAAGGCAATGGATGGCGACCGCATGGTAACGCGCAGCCACGCCCGCGAATTCGAGATGCACCAGATCGCCCGGCTCGATGATCCGCTCGCGCGGCGTCGCGTGGCCGCCCGCGGCGCGAGGGCCACCGGCTAGCTCGGTCGGGATCGCCCAGTAATCGCTACCCGCCCGGCGCATCGCATCTTCGAGCGCGGCGGCGAGACCGATCTTGCTCATGCCGGGGCAAAGGGCCGCGCGGGCAGCATCAAGACCGCGTTTCGCATAGCCCGCGGCGCGCTCGATGAGTTCGCGTTCGCGCACCGATTTGATCGTGCGCAAGCGCCCCAGCAACTCGGTCGCATCGCCGAGTTCGGCGGGTGCCAGCGCCTCGGCCAGCGCCAGGCCAAGCGAATGGGGCAACGCCGCCGAGCCCGTCTCGATGGCCAGGCGGCCGTCGCTCAGGCCCTTTTCCCGCGCTACGTCCGCCACGAGGCCAGGTGCGTCTTCGAGGAACAGGTGGTAATCGCGCACGTCGTCGAGCCAGCAGGTCTCACGCGCCAACGGCCGATCCACGTTGCGTAAAATCAAGGTGGGTTCGTCGTCACCCGTGGTGAAGATCAGCGCCTGGGGGCTGTTGACCGCGACCCAGGCGTCGTAGCCCGCGAGGTAGTAAAGCGTCTCGGGCGCCACCGCGACGGCGCCGGTAAAGCCGGCCCCCGCCAAAACCACGCGCGCCCGAGCCAGGCGGGCCTTGTGTTCGTCGAGGGGAAATGCAGCATAGGGTGGCGTCATTCTCGGCCCTCCTTAAGGGCGCGGGCATGCGCCGACCCTCTGATCGCGCGGGCCCTACTCTTCCGGCGCGAGGGTGACGCGCAGCCCGTCGAGCGCGTCGGAATATTCGATCTGACAACTCAGACGCGATGTCTTTTTGTCGTAGCCGGGCGCGTCCTGGACCAGATCGACCTCCTCCTCGTCGGGCGCGGTGAGGCGCTCGAGCCAGGTGGGGCCGACAAAGACATGGCAGGTCGCGCAGGCGCAGCAGCCGCCGCACACGGCTTCGATTTCCATGTCGTTATCCTTGAGATTCTCCATCAGGCTCAGCCCGGTCTCGCCGTCAAACCGGTGTTCCTTGCCCTCGCGGTCGATACAGGTGATCTGCGCCAACGGTCTATTCCTTCTGATTCTTGTTAGTCGTCCGCGCGCTATACGGTGTCGCGGAGCGCCACCGCGGGATCGGCGAGTTTTGCCAGATCGGGCTGCGCGTTAGTTGGGATCAGCTTGCGGGCCTGCATGAAGTCCTTTGGTGCGTTGATCGCATCGAGCGCGATCAGCACACCCGCCTTCAAATAGGCAACGGCGAAGCGATTCTCGTCGGTCACCTGGCGCACGACCACCTGATCCGCACCCTCGGTCAGCCCCGCGATCTGGATCTTGAGATCAAACTGGTCAGACCAGAACCACGGCACCTCGCTGTAGGCCTCGGGCGTGCCGCAGATGGCGAGCGCCGCGGCCTTAGCCTGATCCATCGCGTTCTGCACGTTCTCCAGGCGCAGCCGGCGCCGGTAATGCCCGTTGGGGTGGTTAGTCACGTCGCCGATGGCAAAGATATCCGGATCGGAGGTCTGGGTGAACTCATCGACGACGATACCGTTTTCAACCTCGAGACCGCAGGCCGCCGCCAGCCCATCATTGGGCACGACGCCCACGCCGACGACGGCGAAATCGGCGGGCAGGGTTGAATCGTCCGAGAGGCGCACGGCGCTGAGGCGTTCGTCACCCTCGAACCCGGTCACGGCGACGCCGGTACGAATCTCGACCCCCTGGTCGCGATGACAAGCGGCGACATAGTCCGACATCTCGGGCGCGACAACCCGCGCCATGATGCGATCGAGCATCTCGAGCACGGTGACGTGCGCGCCCATCTTGCGCGCGGTCGCCGCCACTTCCAGGCCGATATAGCCGCCACCGACCACGACAACTTCGCCCGCGTCTTCGAGATCCGAGCGCAGCGCCAGCGATTCGTCGAGGCTACGCAGGTAGCGGACGCCCGCGAGTTCGACGCCGGGAATGTCGAGTTGACGGTTCACGGACCCGGTGGCGAGGATCAATTTCTCGTAACCCAGGGCCTCGTCACCGGCGAGCACCACTCGGCGCGCCTCGCGCTCGATCGCCTCGACCCGAATGCCAATGCGCAAGTCGATATTCTTCTCGCCGTAAAATTCCGACTTACGCAAATAGGTCCGCACGGGCTCGATCTCGCCCGCGAGCAACGCCTTGGAAAGCGGCGGGCGCTCATAGGGTGCGTGAGGCTCCTCGCCCAGCAGGCGGATCGTGCCCCCGTAGCCCTTGGCGCGCAAAACCGCTGCCGCCTGCCCACCGGCATGGCCCGCGCCCACGATGACGACGCCGTCACCGACCATCACAAAATCTCCTGCTTCAAACGAAAATTCGACACGGCGCGCGACCCTCTAGTTCAATGCCAAAACCCCGATTAGGACGCGCAAGCCGGGGGTAATGTAAGGCGACCGGCATGTTTTGCAAGCGGCCTTGTCCGCCGCCCGCCCCGCGGGCACCATGGCTGCCGCCCCACTCAGGAGACCACTCCGATGGCCCTTGCCACACCGATCACCGAATTGTTCGAGATTCGCCATCCCGTGCTGCTCGCGCCGATGGCCGGAGCCTCTGGGGGCGCGCTCGCCGCCGCGGTTAGCGCCGCAGGGGGCCTCGGCCTGATCGCTGGCGGCTACGGCAACGCCGGGCAACTCGAAGCCGAGTTCGTAGCCGCGGGCAACGCGCGGGTCGGCGTGGGCTTCATCACCTGGAGTCTCGCGCGCCAGCCGGCGCTGCTGACCCAAGCGCTCGAACACGCGCCCGCCGCCGTGTTTCTCTCGTTTGGCGACGATGCCCCCTTTTCTGATGAAATCCACAGGGCGGGCGCCAAACTGATCTGTCAGGTCCAGACCGTCGAGCAGGCCCGCGCCGCGGCCGATGCCAGCGCCGACGTGATCGTGGCCCAGGGCTCGGAGGCCGGCGGTCATGGGGCGAGCCGGGGCACCTTTGCGCTGGTCCCCGCAGTGGTCGATGCGGTCGCGCCCCTGCCGGTGCTGGCAGCCGGCGGCATCGGCGACGGCCGGGGACTTGGTGCCGCGCTTTTGCTGGGCGCCGCCGGCGCGGTGGTCGGCACCCGCTTTCTCGCCACCACCGAATGCCTGTGGCCCGACGGTTTCAAGCAACGCCTCCTCGAGAGCGGCGGCGACGATACGCTACGCACCAGCCTATTCGACCGCTTGCGCGGGCTCGATTGGCCCGCGGAATACACTGGCCGGGTGCTGCGCAACGACAGCACCGAGCGCTGGCAGGCGAACCCGCAGGCCCCCGGCGGCGGCGACACGGCGCGCAGCGACTACGATGCGGCGGCAAGCGACGACGCCGATACCCGCGCGCTCCACGCAGGCGAAGTCCTCGACCTCGTCGATGCCGTGATCCCGGCGGCGCATCTGGTCGAGAAAATCGTCGCCGAGGCCGAAGCGGAACTCGCCCGCGCTGCCCGCCTCGTCACCTAAAGCGGCCAAACCAGCAGAATCATCGGCAAGGCTACGGCGACAATTATCAACTCGAGCGGCAGGCCCATGCGCCAGTAATCGCCGAAGCGGTAGCCGCCCGGCCCCATGATCAGCGCGTTGTTCTGGTGACCGATGGGCGTGAGAAAGGCGCAGGACGCCCCAACCGCCACGGCCATCAGGAAACCGTCCGGATTGACCCCCAGGCTGCTCGCCACGCCGAGCGATATGGGCGCCATGACCACGGCGGTGGCCGCGTTGTTGATAACATCCGAGAGCGTCATGGTAACCACGAGGATCAGGCCCAGCGCCACGACGGGCGCTGCGTTGCCCGCGATGAACAGGATCGCGTCGGCGATCAGAACCGTAGTACCCGTCGCCTCGAGCGCCGCGCCCACCGGCATCAACGCCCCCATCAGCACGATGACCGACCAGTCGATGTTCCGGTAGGCCTCGCGCGGCGAGATGACGTCGAACAGCAGCATCGCGAGCGCGGCTAGGGTCAGCGCGACAGGCGCGCCGACGATGCCGAGCGCGGCGCAGATAATGGCTGCGATGAACACCGCCAGAGCGATCCAGAGCTTGCGCCGCTTGCCGATTTGCAGATCGCGCTCGGCCAGCGGAAGCAGGCCGAGATCGGCCAGGGTGCCCGGCATCTGCTCGGTGTCGCCCTGCAAGAGTAGTACGTCGCCCGCGCGAAACGTGAAACTTCTCAGACGCCCGCGGGTCGGCCGGCCCTGACGGGAAACGCCCAGCAGCTTGACGCCGTGATACGTCCGCAGGCGCAGGCCCCGCGCATTGCGTCCTTCGGCGACCGACCCTGCCGTGACCACGGCCTCGACCAGCCCGACCTCGTCGGAACGCAGGGTCTCGGTTACGTCCTTGCCTTCATCGGCCAGGGTCAGGCCCAGCGTGGTTACCACCTTGTCTATGGATTCGGGCGCGGCTTCGAGGATCAGAATATCGCCGGCCTCGAGCGCGCCGCGCCAGGTGGGGCGCAGGATGCGGCGCTCGTCGCGCACGACACCGAGGATCGTGGCGTCGTGTTCGGCGGCAACATCCTCCACCTCACGCAGCAATTTTCCCACGATGTCGGAATCATCCTGGACCCGCGCCTCGGTCAGGTAACCCTTGATATCGAACAGCTCGTCCGGCGCGCTGCGCTCGCGCCGCTCCTTGGGGATCAGCCGCCAGCCCACAAACGCGACAAAGAGAAGCCCGGCCAACGCTATCGGCGCCCCTACGGGCGTGAAATCGAACATGTGGAACGGTTCGCCCAGCGCATCGGCGCGAAAGGTCGCGACGATGATATTGGGCGGCGTGCCGATCAGGGTGAGCAGCCCGCCCAGGATGGCGGCAAACGAGATGGGCATCAGGATCGAGCCGGGCGTGCGCCCCGCTCCGGCGGCCGATTTAATGGCCACGGGCATCATCAGGGCCAGCGTGCCGACATTATTAATGAACCCCGAAAGCACCGCCGAGATGCCGCCCAGCCCGCCGATATGGATCGAGGGGCGGCCCGTAAGCGGCGCGATGTAGCGCAACAGCAGATCGACGGCCCCGGCGTTGGCCAGCGCCCGGCTGATGACGAGGACGGCGGCCACGGTAATCACCGCGGGGTGGCCAAAGCCGGCGAACGCCTCGCCCCCGGGTACCAGGCCCGAGATCAGCCCCGCTGCCAACGCAATCAGGGCAACCACGTCGTGGCGCCAGCGGCCCCATACGAAAAGCACCAGGGCGCCGCCCAGGATGGCCAGGGAAATGATTTGCGGGGTAGTCACGGCAGGCTCCAGAATGCACCGCACGCGCGGTTCGGTTCAAGCGCTCAGTGGCATCGACGTCGTATAAATCTCCTGTCGTCTCCCGGCAACGGCCCGCCTATCTCTATGGCCTGTCAACGGGCCTCGCGGCCCCTGCGAGGTTGCCACAACCGAGGAGGAGACCGACGCCATGTCGAGCGACAACCTTCACGCGTCCCGCGAGCGCTTGAGCAAGACCACCCTCTCGATGCATTAGGCCACCGTATCGCTCATAGAAGAGGTCGAAGCCGCCGACTGGTATCGCCAGCGGGCCGACGACTGCGACGATCCGGCGCTCAAGGAAATCCTCCTGCACAACATGCGCGAGGAAATTGAACACGCCGCCATGGTCCTTGAATGGATGCGCCGGAACAGCCCCGATTTCGACAAGGAGCTTAAGACCTATCTGTTCTCGGACGGCGATATCCTCGACGCCGAGGAACACACGACGAGCTAGCCGGACACGCCGGCCTCGCGGGCAACCAGGGCGTCGAAGGCCGCCACCAGCGAGACGGTCACCGGGCCCGGCGCTGCAAACTGGTTCGCATCGACCGCGCCGACCGGGCGCAAACCGATCACCGCGTTGGTCAGGAAGCCCTCAGCCGCGGTCTCGATCCGGCCTGGCTCCAACGGCTCTTCGCGAACCGGCAGGCCAAGTTCGTCAGCGAGTTCGAGCACCACGGCACGGGTAATTCCCGGCAACACGCCCTCGGACGGCGGCGGGGTCGCGAGATCGCCGTTCTCGACCAGAAAGAAATTGGCGGCCGATGCCTCGGCAATGCGGCCTTTCGTGTTGAGTAGAAGTGCTTCGTCCGCCCCCGCTCCGTGAGCCGCGCTGCGGGCCAGAACACCGTCCAGGTAGTTGAGCGATTTCAGGGTGGCGAGCGGCGAGCGCTCGTTGCGCCGAATCTCGTTCACAGTATGCAAGGTCGCTGGCGTCCCAGGCGCCGGCCCCGGCGCGCCGGGCGGCGCCTCAAGCGGATACGCTGCGATTAACAGCGTCGGCGTCGGCTTGTCCGGCGGCAGCACCCCGCGGGGCCCCGCGCCGCGCGTCAAGGTGAGCCGCACCACGGCATCCGCCGCCTCCAGGCGGTTTGCCGCGAGGGTGGCACTGAGTGCTCGCTCCAGCACATCGATATCTTCGGGCAGGGGAATACCCAACCGCTCGGCGCTCGCCGCCAGCCGATCGAGATGGGCACGCGGGCGAAAAAAACTGCCACCCCGCGCGCGTAACGTCTCGAACAGACCGTCGCCCAACAGGAAGCCGCGGTCGTCGGGAGCGATGCGGGCCGCACCCTCGTCGACGAGGGTGCCGTCAAGATAGACGCTGGCCATCGGACGCTCCCAGGAAATTTTCCAGCAGGCGGTGGCCACCTTCGGTCAAAACCGATTCGGGGTGGAACTGAACGCCCATGACCGGATGGCTGCGGTGCGCCAGCGCCATGATCGCGCCTGACCGCTCGGTGGCGATGGCCTCCAGCTCGTGGGGCAAGCTGTCGGGGTCGACCACCAGCGAATGGTATCGCCCGACGCGAAGGGGATCGGGCAGGCCGGCGAACAGGCCGTGCCCGTCATGGCGAACCATCGACGTCTTGCCGTGCACCGGCGCGCCGCGCACGATCCGCCCGCCATAGACCTGCCCGATGCACTGATGGCCCAGACACACGCCGAGGATCGGCACACGCGCGCCGAAACGTGCGATCAACGCGTTACACGCCCCCGCCCCGTCGGGCCCGCCGGGACCGGGCGAGATCACGATATGGCTGGGCGGCTCGGCATCCAGCGCATCCAGATCGAGGGCATCGTTGCGCTGCACCGTGCAGGGATGGTCGAGTTCGCGGATATAGCGCGCGAGGTTGTGAACGAACGAATCGTAGTTATCGACGAGCAGGATCACGCGTCCGTCTCCAGTGGTCGGGCGGCGCGCAACAGCGCCGCGGCCTTGACGACGGTTTCGTCGAACTCCGCTGCCGGGTCGGAATCGGCGACGATTCCACCACCGACCCGGATACTGGCCTCGCCCGCACGAAGGGCGAGGGTACGGATGGCAATGTTGAGATCTGCAGCGCCATCGGCGCCGAGAAAACCGATCGCGCCGAAATGGGGGCCGCGCGGCACGCCTTCGAGCGCGGTGATGATCTCCATTGCCCGAATCTTCGGCGCCCCCGTGATCGAGCCCCCGGGAAAGGTGACGCGCAGCAGGTCGATCGCATCCCGCCCGGCGTCGAGTTGGCCCGTTACCGTCGAGGTCAGGTGGTGGACCGTTGCGAAACTTTCGAGCACGCAAAGTTCACGGACATCGACCGTATGCGGCCGGCAGACCCGCGAGAGATCGTTGCGCAGCAGGTCTACGATCATCACGTTCTCCGCCCGGTCCTTCTCGCTACCGAGCAGGGCCTGGGCCTCGTCACGGTCCTTCTCGGGCGTCGCGCCCCGGGGCCGGGTTCCCTTGATCGGGCGGGTCTCGACCCAGCCGTCGGACAGTTTCAAGAACCGTTCGGGCGAGGACGATGCGATCACGATCTCATCCAACCCCAGATAAGCGGCAAATGGCGCCGGGTTGATGGCGCGTAAGCGCCCGTAGAGATGAAAGGGATGCAGCTCCGGCGGCAGGCTCGCACGCAAACCCCGCGATAGGTTCGCCTGATAGATATCGCCCGCACGGATATGCTCGACGACCCGGGCGACCTTGGTCTCATACTCGGCGCGCCCGCAATCGGCTCGCCAGTTCGGCACCGGCCAATGCTTGGGGCGCGGCCCCATGGGCAGCGGGTCGCCGCTCGCACCACGCAACCGGGCTTCAAGGGCTTCGGCCCGTGCTCGTGCGCGTTTGGCTCCTGCGGCCCCGGATTCGGGTTGGCCGCTCGAGACGATCCAGGCGCGGCGCGCCAGATTGTCGAACGCGGCAATGGTGTCGTAGAGGCCGACGGCCATGTCCGGAAACACAAGGTCACCCTTGGGCGCACGCGGGAGCCGCTCGAGATGATGGCCCAACTCGTATCCGAAATAGCCGAGCGCACCGGTCTGGAAGGGCGGCAAGTCGGGGACGGTCTCGGCCCGGATCGCTGTTAGCTCGGATTGAAGAAAATCGAAGGGCGGGCCCTCTCGGGTCTCGCCATCGACCGTCAGCCACCGGCCTTGTGCCGTTATCGTCCGCCAGGGATCGAGCGCAATGTAGGAATGGCGTCCCTGGCGCTCGCAGGTTTTCGCGCTGTCGAGGAACATGGCCCAGGGGTCGTCGGCAAAGGGCGTAAAGGCGGCGAAGGGGTCGAGATAGGGGATCTTGGCGATGTGGGGCCTAGACGACATCGTCGAGCGCCGTGTCGATGGCATCGAATGCCCGGTGCAGATCGGCATCGCCGATACAATAGGGCGGGATTAGATAAACCACGTTGCCCAGCGGGCGGATCAACAAGCCGCGCTCCATGAACCACTCCTTGAGCTTCGGGCCGATCGCAGCGCCGTAGCCCGCGTCGGCGCCCGTCACGTCGAACGCGGCGATAGAGCCCAGGATGCGCGGCCGGGCGACGTTGGGGCGGCCCGCGAGGCCCTGGAAGCGATCGCGGTATATCTGCTCGATCTCGGCGACACGGCCCAGCGAATTTTCTTCCTCGAAGATGTCGAGCGACGCGAGCCCGGCGGCGCAGCCGATCGGATTAGCGGTGTAAGAATGGCCGTGAATGAACGCCTGATCAATGCTTTCGCCCAGGAAGGATTCGTAGATCGATTCGCGGCACACGGTCGCTGCCAAGGGCAGGAAGCCGCCGGTCAAGCCCTTGGCGAGACACACGATATCGGGTGTCACATCCGCTTTCAGGCAGGCGAACATCTCGCCGGTACGCCCGAACCCGGTCATGACCTCGTCGAAAATGAACAACACGCCCGCGGCGCGCAGGCGGGCTTCGATGGCGCGCAAGAATTCCGGCCGGCACATCCGCATGCCCGCGGCGCCCTCGACCAGCGGTTCGATGATCGCGGCCACGGTCTCCGCACCGGTGGTTTCAAGCTGGCGGTCGAGAGCGGCCAGCGCCGCCTCTTCCTTGGCCTCGACCTCGAGGTCGCCCTCCCAGGTCGCCGGGTAGGGCACGATATCGACGGGGAACATCAGGTCGCGAAAAGGCTCGTAGAAGCCGCAGCTCTGGCCTACGGACATCGCACCCACCGTATCGCCGTGATAGCCGCCCTCGAAGGCGATGAAGCGGGTGCGCCCGGTCTCGCCCCGGTTACGAAACGACTGAAAGGCGATCTTGAGCCCGATCTCAACGGCCGTGGCGCCGCTGTCCGAATAGAACACCCGGCTGAGCGGCGCCGGCAACAAGTCCGTCAACCGTTTCGCCAGCGTCACGGCCGGCTCGTGGGTGAAGCCCGCGAACATCACATGTTCGAGCGCGGCGGCCTGCTCGGCGATGGCGCCCGCGATCTTGGGATGGCCGTGGCCGTGCATGTTGACCCACCAGGACGAAATCAGGTCGAGATACTCGGTGCCGTCGGCGGTGGTCAGCCGGGCCCCCTTGCCGCCCGTCACGACGACGGGACTGGGCGCCGTCTGGGCCTGGGTGAAGGGGTGCCAGACGTGGCGGGCGTCGTCCGCCAGAAGGTCGCGTTCGTTAGTCATGACGGGGTCACCTCGAAGCCGGGAATATGAGGCGGAGTCATAGCCGCCAGCGCGTCGGCGCTCAAGTCGTCGATATGCGGCAATTGGCCGATCACGGGAACGCGGCCGTAGGTCCCGATAGCTTCGCGGTTCGATTCGCTCGGCGGGCCGTTAATCACCACGCCGACCAACGGCAGTTTACGAACTCGAAGCGCCTCGATGCTGAGCAGGGTGTGGTTGATAGTGCCAAGGCCACTCCGTGCAACAAGCACGACGGGCAAAATGAGTTGGGCGATCAGATCGACCATCAGCGCGTCGTCGTTGAGTGGCACGAGCAACCCGCCTGCGCCTTCGACCAGCACCGGGCGGGGGCTGTCGGGCAACAAGAACGCGTTCATCCGGATTTCTACGCCGTCGAGCCGCGCCGAGAGATGCGGCGAGGCGGGCGTGTGGGTCTCGTACGCCGAGGGGTGAAACCGCTCCTCGGGCAATCCGGTCAGCCGGCGCACCGCCTCGGTGTCGGTCTCACCCTCGAGGCCCGACTGAACCGGCTTCCAGTAATCCAGGCCGAGCCCCTTCATCAGCCAGGCGGCGACCACCGTCTTGCCGATGTCGGTGTCCGTACCGGTCAAGAATAAACCGCGAGGGGACGACCTGCTCATGCCGTGCTTCTGTACTGTGCAGCCAGCCGGGGCAGTAGCGCGCCAACTGTCGCAATGTCTTCGTCCGAATGGGCGGCCGACGCGGCAAACCGCAGCCGCGCCGTACCGTTCGGGACGGTCGGCGGCCGGATGGCGATGGCGAGCACGCCTTCGGCTTCGAGAGCGCCGCCCAAGGCCAGGCACGCCTCCGCCTCGCCCAGAATGACCGGCACGATCTGGCTTGCCGATGCGCCGCAATCGAGGCCGGCGGCAGCGAAGGCTGCGCGCAAGGTTGCCCCGTGACGCAGCACCCGGGCCCGTTCGTCGTCGAGTTGGGGCAACAACTCAAGCGCCGCGCCGATCGCGCCCAGCACCGGCGGCGGCAGGGCGGTCGAATAGATCAGCCCGGCGCAGCGGTTGACCAGATAATCACGCAAGCTCTCGGAGCAGGCGACGTAGGCCCCGAAACTGCCCAGCGCCTTGCTAAACGTGCCCATGACGAAATCGACGCGCTCGCCGTATCCCGCCGCAAGGCCGAAGCCGCCCGGGCCGAACACGCCCGTCGCGTGCGCTTCGTCGACATAGAGAAATGCGCCAAACCGTTCGGCGAGCCCCACCAGGTCGTCGAGATCGACGCAATCGCCGTCCACGCTGAAAACGGTTTCGGTGACGATGAAGCGCGGGCGCTTATCGCCGGCATCGCGGACCAGGAGCTCTTCGAGGTGGTCAAGATCGTTGTGCTGGTAGCGGATCTGACGCACGCCGGCGGCACGCAGGCCCAGATGGATGCTGGCATGATTGAGGCGGTCGGCGTAGACTAGCGGCTCGGCGCCAAGCACCTGGTGGTCGAGCAACGCCGGCAGCACACCGGCGTTGGCCTGGAACCCCGTGCCCAGGATCAGCGCCGCGGGCTTTCCCTTGCCTCGCGCGAGTTGCGCCTCGAGCCCCTCGAACGGCTCGAGATTGCCGCACACCAGGCGCGACGCCGACGACCCCGTGCCCCAGCGCGCCGCCCACTCCGATGCGCGCTCGATCAACAACGGGTGCTGGGCAAGGCCGAGATAATCGTTAGACGACAAGTTGACCATCGAGCGGCCCGCGATGACTGTACGTCCGCCCGCACTTGGGCCCATGGGGCGCAAACGGCGGCGCTGGGCTGGGTCGAGCCCGACGCAGACCTCGCTGTAAAGTCGTTCAATTTCGTTCATCGCGCGGTGCCGCATCGTCCTGCCGTGGATTGCCAGAGGCCAACCGGCCCCACTGTCTTGCCTAGCCCCCGCCCTGTCAACGCGGACCGGTCGCAGGGCCGAAACGGCTTGCATTGAGGTCGCGCTCGGATACTTTAACGCCATGGATGCCATCGAGGAAAACCCCACACAGTCGACAACGGCGACCGGGTCCAGTGCCGCGCGACGGACCGCCGCCGCTTCCGCCGAGCCGTGGAGCCGCGAAGCGATAGCGGTGCTTTTCGAGTTGCCCTTCGCCGACCTCATCTTTCGTGCCCAGGGCGTGCATCGCGAGCATTTCGATGCCAATCAGGTGCAGGTGAGCTCGCTCAAGAGCATCAAGACCGGGGCCTGCCCAGAGGACTGCAAATACTGCCCGCAGAGCGCCCATTATGATACCGGGCTCGCGCGCGAGGCGCTGGTGCCGCTCGACGAGGTAATGACGGCCGCCCGACGCGCCAAAGACGCGGGCGCAACGCGGTTTTGCATGGCCGCCGCATGGCGCGGCCCTCATGCACGCGACCTGCCCGCTGTGATGGAGATGATTGGCGCGGTCAAGAGACTGGACCTTGAGACCTGTGCGAGCCTCGGTCTGCTGGGCGAAGGCCAGGCGATTGAGCTCAAATCCGCGGGGCTCGACTACTACAACCACAACATCGATACCTCGGAAGAGTTTTACGGCCAGATCATCACCACGCGGAGTTTCGACGACCGCCGTCAGACCCTGGACCAAGTGCGCGACGCCGGAATCAACGTGTGCTGCGGTGGCATCGTGGGCTTGGGCGAGGCGCGCACGGACCGGGTCGGCATGCTGCACGTGCTGGCCACCATGGCGCCGTCACCGGAAAGCGTGCCGATCAACCAGTTGATCCCGATCCCCGGCACACCGCTCGCGGCCGAACAGGCGCCCGACCCCTTCGAATTCGTGCGCACCATCGCGGTCGCGCGAATCGTCATGCCCGAGGCCATGGTCCGGCTCTCCGCCGGGCGCGAGCAGATGAGCGACGAGTTGCAGGCGTTGTGCTTTCTCGCAGGCGCGAACTCACTGTTCCTGGGCGAGGTGCTGCTGACCGCTGCCAACCCCGCGCCCGACGCCGATCGCGCACTGTTCGCGCGACTTGGCATCGAGCCGATGCCGGGCCGTCCCTCCGACTGAATCGGCTGGCGTCAGATGTCCTAACAGCCGATCACGTCTATGCTCTCACGGTCGTAACAGGCGAGATCGTTGGCGATTTCGGGTTGAACCCCGATCAGCGGTCCGATCGGATTGGGCGAATCGCGCAAGGCTTCGCCGATCCGTGCCCACGCCCCAGCCTTGGTCAGCGCGACCATGCTTTCTTCCATCTGGTTGACGCATTGCCGGTAGCCGAGGGTGCCGGGGTTGTGTCCCGCATCCCGGCACTTCTCACTTACCGCAACAACAAGGTCTTCTACGTCAGCAGCCTCACGCGCCACGGCGAGGGTCTCGTCCACCCAGGCCTCGGTTTCAGCCAGGGTCATGAGGCCCGCCATGCGCCCACAGGGATATTCCGTGCCCTCTGTATTACAGCGTTTGGAAGGCAGGGGCCGAAGGTTCAACCGACCATTTTCTCACCGGCCAAATCCCGGGAAAAGGCTACACAGCCATACCGAGCGCCGTGTCGAGTTTGGTCTGGGCAGTCTTCTTGAACAGTAACCTGTTGTTGGGCATCAGCAGAAAATCGAGACCGGACAACGCCAGCGTTCGCGCGGCATCTGCGGTCGTATAGTTCATCGGTTCGCCATGCAGGTTCAGCGACGTATTCAAAAGCGCTGCGACACCTGTAAATTTCCGAAACTGGTCTATCAATTCCCAATATTCAGGATTTGTGCCGCGGTCCACGAATTGCGGTCGCACGCTGTAGTCAGCCGGATGAACGGTCCCGGCGATCTCGTGGCGCTGTTCGGAATTACTCGCGAAGCCAATGGTCATGAAAGGGCAAACCGCGCCTTTCGGATTGACAAGATAGCGATCGGCTTCTTCCGCCAATATCGACGGCGTAAACGGCATCCAGAAATCCCGGTTCTTGATGGAATCGTTGATCAGTTTGACGTTGGCAAAATTTGAAGGATTCGCGAGGATCGACCTATTTCCGAGCGACCTGGCGCCAAACTCTGCTGGCCCGACGCATCTTGCCAGAACATGATCAGCAGCGAGAAGGCGGGCGGCGGAATCGGGGCCAAAATTCTCTCGAATACTAAAATCATCTGCTGACGCGCCGACTTCCGCCAGGCGGGACTGCCAGTCGTCTGCAACTGCCGGGTCACCCAGGTAAACGTGCCGCATTGGAAGTGGTTGTCTAGTTTCCGCTGTCCGAGCAAAACAGGCGCCGGCGCTAAGCGACTCATCGCCGCCTGACGCGGGGACAGACATCCAGTCGATCTCCGGCATTTTCAGAAGATCACCGTTCGTTTTGATATTCATCGACAAGCCGCCCGAGAAGCAAACCCCCCGTCGACCAGTTTTCTGCAGCCAGTGTCGCATCCACGCCTTACAAAGGCTGGTAGCCCAATTCTGGAGCGCCGCAGCAAAAACATCAAATCGGACGCCTTCCATCCGGTCCTTCAAATCGAAGTATGAATCTTTCAAGGGCCGGTCCGAGACAAATTCTCCACCCCGAAAATCTAGTGCTTCGAACAATACCTTCTCGGCAACCTCGATGGCACTCGTGTAGTTGGAATAGCCGGACAGACCCATCACTTTGTATTCATGCTCGTTGGGCTTCATGCCCATGATCAAGGTGGCCCATTTGTACAAACGCGCGACCACGTGCCCGGCTCCACTTCCCAGCTGCTCCAGGCGCCCGTTTTCATTAATAATCGAGGCACTCCAGTTGCACCCGTCGCCCCAGCCGTCCGCAGTGAGAACGAGTGCGTCCTTCAGTCGGGCATCGTCAAGCTGGCCGCCGTAGACCGCGTAATACGCATGGCAAGTGTGATGATCGATGGCATCGATAATCACGTCATCCCGGCATTGCAGGTGTCGCAGAACGGCTGCGGGGCGTTCCGTATCCACGAAGTACGCGACAGCTGCCTCGCCGGAAATGTCACCCATCCACGAAAAATCATAGTTTGCGCCCTGGTTCAGTTTTTCGCCGGCCCTGAATTTTTCCATCCAGTATGAGCCATCGTTAGGCCGGCCTTCGTAGAAATGCGGGTACCACAGGTCATGCTGTTCGCGCACATGTTCCGCGACGGAAAAATTTGAAAAACGATCCAGTGCGGCATAAACCGGGTCGGAGACCATGCCCCCAAATACGACCTGATCAATTCGCCCGGCATCGCCTTCCAAGTGCCGGTTGATGAGGCTCCTCGCGGCTGCAAGCGGAAATGCAACCTGATTTTTCTTCTTGCTGAACCGCTCTTCCTGAATTAACCCGACGATTTCACTGTCAATCATTAACGCTGCGGATGAGCAATGCCCCGATGAAATTCCAAGAATAATCATTTCGCGCTCAATCGGCAGTTGTTTTTGGTGGAGGGATAGTGTTGGGGTAATTTTCTATGTTCTGAATCGGACGCCAAATCTATTAACAACGGTTGATTATTTTCAAGATACTATCAAACCCATAGGTAACATAAGGCCCTAAACTCTGATCGGCCCCTACTACGCGCGCGCAAGGATGAAGGGGGTATAGCCCCCCTCGTGGCTGCCGTGGGTGCGTGTGCTATCGCCCCATTGTGGTCCAGCCGCTTTACGAACCCGCCCAGTAACCGAGCGCCGGTTGGCAGACCGCTGGGGCGGCGAAGCTCACTCCGATGCGCACACGCGGTGCAGACTAGGTCACATTCACCCGCTTTGAAGCGACTACATACCACATGATCAACGCACGGGCGTTGGAGACAGCCAAGGCCAACTGAGTGATGGTTAGATCGTTACCCGCCTAATCGGCTTCTCCACCTCCGCCCTCCACGACTGCGCTGTCGGATTTCTCCCCTTCTTCATCGTCTGCTTCAGTTTCCCTCGACGCGCCCTTTCCTTTTCCTTCACCGGAAGTGGGAGCCTCGCGTTTCCATTTTTCAGATCGAGCTTGGATTCCCCATTTTCGTCAGAGACGGCTAAACTTTCCCCATGAGCACCCTGACGGCATTTCTGTGTCTCACTTTAAAACTGGGAGATGACCATGGCAAAAGCGGTAGCACGAGGAGAAGTCAACGCATCCGCGGACGAAGTCTGGGCGCTGGTGGGCGGGTTCGGCAACTGGGAAAAATTCGATTCCGCCGTTGTCGCGAGCTCGCTCGAAGAGGGCGGAGTGCAGCGCCGAACCCAGATCAAGGACAGCGGCCATCTCGTCGAGCGGCTCCTTAAATTCGACCACGAAGGTCGAGTCTATCATTATACGATTGCAGAGATCGTCGACGTGCCCATGCCGATCAACAATTATTACGCAACCATCAGGGTCGACGAGGGCGAACCCGGAAAGACCTGCATTTTCGAGATGTCGGCGACCTTCGACCCGGCGCCCGGACAGACCGTCGAGGCGGTCGAGGAGTTGATGGCGGCAGATTTCGGCGCCGTTCTGGGGGGCTTGCAGAAACTATTCTCTGGCTGAAGCGGTGAAGTGGTACCGCAAGGCTGCCGAGCAGGGGGATGCAGACGCCCAGTACAACCTCGGCGTCATGTACATGGGGGGAGGGGGCGTTCCTAAAAACAATATCGAGGCCTACATGTGGTCTTCCTTAGCCAAGACGCAGGGCAACGAGATAGTGGCAGACAACCTAGACATCATCAAAGGTGGCATGACCGCCGACCAAATTGCTGAAGCCCAGCGCCTTGCCACCGAGTGGTGGGAAGAGCACCAGTAGAGCTTCATGCATTGGCGTGCCCTCCTCTGCACCGTCGTTATGTGCCTGGTGACCGCGGCACATCTCTCTTCCTCCGCCAACGCTGACCCCGACATCATCGGCCCTGCTGTCATCACTGATGGCGACACCATCAAGATTGATGGCCAACGTATCCGCTTGCACGGCATAGACGCGCCGGAGGCCGCTCAAACATGCCAGGCGGACGGAGAGGCGTGGGGCTGCGGCCAAGCCGCTACAGAGGCCCTGAAGAATCTTACAGAGGGCAAGGAAGTGCGTTGCGAAGAACGGGACGTCGACCGCTACGACCGGATCGTTGCTGTCTGCTGTGCGGGTGGCGTGGATTTGAATGAAGAGATGGTGCGGCTGGGCTTAGCCTTGGCGTATCGTCGCTACTCGCTCGACTATGTTGAGGAGGAAGAAGAAGCTCAGGCTGAGAGCGTTGGGATGTGGCGAGGTGAGTTCGTGTCGCCGTGGGAATGGCGGGCATCACAGAAGTGACAAAATGAGTGTATCGGAGCGATTGTCTGATGATTCTGACGATTAAGATTCGAAAAATGCTTTGGGCGTTTTCGGCGCTAGCGGCGGTTCCGAGGAGTGGTGTTCAAGGTTTTCATGAGAACTTGGTTCTCCCGCGTGGTAAGCCGTCGCACTGAGAAGCCTGCGTATGGGCTTTGTCAGAGCAAATTCAGTTGAAGCTGGCGGCAGCGCTCCGTAGTGTTGACGGATGAATAATCCCTTCCGCTATTTCAACAGCTCGCCGGAGGTGATCCGTCTCACGGTGATGATGTACATCCGCTACCCGTTGTCCCTGCGGACAGGTCGAAGACCTTCTGCACGAACGAGGTATCGATATATGCCATGAGACGGTGAGATTTTGGTGGAACAGGCTCGGTCCGATGTTTGCGGCCGAGGTCCGCAAGCGCCGTGTTCAACACCGTTCGTATTCACAGTGGCGCT
>CAVOEB010000006.1:0-65141 GCA_963694715.1 Alphaproteobacteria bacterium
GCCTCGGGCTAAAGGCGGAAGTGCTGCATATAATATGGGTACAAATATGGGTACTGATGCTAAGCCGTAATTATTACTTTTATTATCAATACTTTATATGGAAAAACTGGCGGAGGGGGTGGGATTCGAACCCACGGTACGCAAGCGCACAACGGTTTTCGAGACCGCCCCGTTCGACCACTCCGGCACCCCTCCGCATCGAGTGTCGCGATCGCCTTGGTGAGACTACTCACGCCCCGGTCCTTTCGCAAGCGCGCGCGAACGCGGCAAACGCCGGGCGCAAGGGTTGCGCGAAAGGGTCAAGAAAGGCTAAAGCAGGCGGGCCTAATATGTCGGCCTAGAGCGCTAAAGAAATTGACAGAATCGGCCGGCGCGCTATAGTCCCGCTCCGGTGGCAGCGCACGGACGTGCGGCCGCCGTCTTCAAGGAAGTTTGCAGATGTTCGCAGTTGTTCGCACCGGCGGAAAGCAGTACCGCGTCGCCGCCGCCGACGTCATCGTGGTCGAGAAATTGGCCGGCGAGGCCGGCGCGTCGGTCGAGCTGACCGAAGTGCTCGCCATGGGCGACGAGGAGGCTACCACCATCGGCACGCCGCTCGTCGACGGGGCGCGGGTTGCCGCGACCGTGCTCGAACAGGCGCGCAACGACAAGATCCTCGTGTTCAAGAAGGAGCGGCGCAAAAATTACCGGCGCCTCAAGGGCCACCGCCAGAACGTGACCGTGCTGCGCATCGAGCAGATTCTCGGCCCCGGCGAGAAGGCCGCGCCCAAGAAGGCTGCCGCCAAGACCCCGGCCAAGAAAGACGAAACCAAGGCCGCGCTGGCGGCAAAGAAGCCCAAAGCCCCCGCGGCCAAGAACGCAGCCGCCGAAAAACCGGCTGCCGCGAAGAAGCCCAAAGCCAAAGAGGCTGCGGCCAAGAAACCGGCAGCGAAGAAGAAGCCGAAGGAGTAGATTCGATGGCACATAAAAAGGCGGGCGGCAGCTCGCGCAACGGTCGCGATTCGGCGGGACGCCGGCTCGGGGTCAAGAAGTACGGCGGCGAGGCCGTAATTCCAGGCAACATTATAGTCCGCCAGCGCGGCACCAAATACGCGCCGGGTGATAATGTCGGGCTCGGCCACGATCACACCCTGTTCGCGCTGACCGAGGGCCGGGTGCGCTTCTTCCGCAAGGCGGAAGACAGAACTTTCGTAACGGTCGAACCGGCAAGCTGACCCCGCCGACAGTCCGGACGCCAAGCGAGGGGAGCGGACGGCCGTTCCCCTTTTTTATAGTGGATGAAAAGGGGCGGCGGGGCCGGCCGGCGCGCAGCGGGCGGCGGAACCCAGTGTCATGAAATTTCTCGACGAGGTCCGGATCCAGGTCAAGAGCGGCAACGGAGGCGCGGGCTGCCTGTCGTTCCGGCGCGAGAAGTTTATCGAGCGCGGCGGCCCCGACGGCGGCGACGGCGGCAAGGGCGGCGACGTGACCCTGCACTGCGTTGAGGGGCTGAACACCCTGATCGACTACCGCTACCAACCCGACATCAAGGCCAAGACCGGCCGCCCCGGCGCGGGCCGCCAGCGCACCGGCGCCAACGGCGATGACGCCGTGCTCGACGTGCCCGTCGGCACCCAGGTTTTCGACGACGAGACCGGCGAGCTGCTGGCCGACCTGACCGAGCCGGGCAGCTGCACGGTGGTGCTGCGCGGCGGCGACGGTGGGCGTGGCAACCTGCGGTTCAAGACCAGCACCAACCAGGCGCCGCGCCGTGTCGAACCCGGCTGGCCGGGCCAGGAGGCGACGCTGCGTCTCCGCCTCAAGCTGATCGCCGACGCCGGGCTGCTCGGCCTGCCCAACGCGGGCAAGTCGACCCTGCTCGCCCGGGCCTCGCGCGCGAAGCCTAAGATCGCGGACTATCCCTTCACTACGTTGCACCCGCAGCTGGGCGTGGTCGGATTCGACGATACGGAGTTCGTCCTCGCCGATATCCCGGGCCTGATCGAGGGGGCGCATGAGGGCGTCGGGCTCGGGGTTCGCTTCCTCGGCCATCTCGAGCGCTGCACGGTGCTGCTTCACCTGGTCGATGGCACGGTCGAGGACGTCGCCGTCGCCTACGCGACCATTCGCGCCGAGCTGACGGCCTACGACGCCGACCTCGCTGCGCTGCCCGAGATAGTCGCGCTCAACAAGTGTGACGCGTTGGACTCCGACGCACGGAAAGAACGCGCGACGCAGCTCGCCGCCGTGGCGGACGGCCCGGTGTCCGAAATCTCCGCAGTTTCGGGCGAGGGCGTGCCCGAACTGCTGGGCGAGCTGCTACGCGTGATCGAGGAGGCCCGCGAGGCAAACCTCGAAACGTCGGGCGAGGCGGCCGGCTGATGTCCGCGCTGGAGCAAGCCAAACGCCTGGTGATAAAAATAGGCTCGAGCCTGCTGGTCGATGCCGAGAAGGGCGAAATTCGCGCTGACTGGCTCGACAGTCTGGCCCAAGACGTCGCCCGGCTGCGCGGGCGCGGCCAGGAGGTGCTGCTGGTCTCCTCGGGCGCGATCGCGGTGGGCCGACGCGGTCTCGGCCTGGCTGAGGGCAAGCTCAAACTCGAAGAGAAGCAGGCCGCCGCCGCCGCTGGCCAAATACGCCTCGCCCATGCCTACCAAGAGGCGCTCGGACGCTACGGCGTCAATGCCGCGCAAGTGCTGCTGACGTTGGGCGATACCGAGGAGCGGCGCCAATACCTCAACGCGCGCAGCACGCTGGCGACCCTGTTGCGGATCGGCTCGGTGCCTGTGATTAATGAGAACGACACCGTCGCGACCGCCGAGATCCGGTTCGGCGACAATGACCGCCTGGCGGCACGGGTCGCTGCCATGGCTACGGCGGACCTGCTCGTGCTGCTCTCGGACGTCGATGGGCTCTATAGCGCCAACCCCAGAACCACGTCGGATGCGAGGCATATTGGCGAGATCGGTGAAATCACCCCGGAGATCGAGGCGATGGCCGACGCGGCCGGTTCGGCCGGGGGTTCGGGCGGCATGGTGACCAAGCTCGCCGCCGCGCGGATCTGTCTCGGTGCTGGCTGTCACGTGGCAATCTGCCGCGGCTCGCTCGCCCATCCCCTGCAGGCGCTCGAGGATGGCGCGCTGGCCAGCTGGTTTATCGCCACCGCGACGCCCAAGGCCGCACGCAAGCTGTGGATCGCTGCTAGCCTGCGGCCGCGCGGCCGCCTCTTGATCGATGCCGGCGCGATCGCAGCGTTGGGCAAGGGGCGCAGCCTGCTGCCCGCGGGGGTGGTCTCGGTCTCGGGCCACTTCGAGCGGGGCGACGCGGTAATCGTCGAGGATGCGAAAAGACGCGAGCTCGCGCGCGGCTTAAGCGCCTACTCCTCGGATGAAGGGGGCCGGATCGCCGGGCACAAAAGCCGTGAAATAGAGCGGCTTCTCGGCTACCGTGGCCGCGACGAGATGATCCACCGGGACGACCTGGTGTTGAGCTGAGGACGATCGCCGTGACCGCCCGTCAAACCGCCGACAACACCGCCGAGCTGAGCGCGCAGATGGCCGCGCTCGGCGCGAACGCGCAGGCCGCCGCTCATCAACTCGCGCGAAGCTCGCCCGATGCGCGCAACACCGCGCTGCACGCCGCCGCACACGCGCTTCGCGAGAGCGCGAACGAGATTCTAAGCGCCAACGCACGCGACATGGCGGGCGGCGAGGAGCGGGGCCTGAGCGCGGGGATGCTCGACCGCCTGATGCTCGATGCCGAGCGCATCGAGGCGATGGCCGCGGGTCTGGAGGGGGTCGCGGGGCTTCCCGATCCGTTGGGCCGGGAGCTGGCCAGCTGGGAACGGCCGAACGGGCTTGCGATCAGCCGGGTGGCGGTGCCCATCGGCGTGATTGGGATCATCTATGAATCGCGGCCCAACGTGACGGCGGACGCCGCCGGGCTGTGTCTTAAGTCGGGCAACGCGGCGATCCTGCGCCCGGGCTCGGAAAATTTCGGCTCTGCAACGGCGATCCTGGCCTGTCTGCAAGCAGGAATCGCCGCCGCTGGGCTGCCCGCCGGGGCGGTCCAGATGGTGCCGACCAAGGATCGCGCGGCGGTCGGGCTACTGCTGCGCATGGACGATGTGGTCGACCTGATCGTGCCGCGCGGCGGGCGGGGGCTGATCGAGCGGATCATGGAAGAGAGCCGAATCCCGGTGTTCGCCCATCTCGACGGGATCTGCCATGTCTATGTCCATGACGAGGCGGACCCTGCCATGGCGCGCGACGTGCTGGTCAACGCCAAGATGCGCCGTACAGGCATTTGTGGCGCGGCGGAAACCCTGCTGATCGACCGGGCCATCGCCGAGCGCGCGCTGGTTGGGGTTTTGGACCCGCTGGTCGAGGCCGGTTGCGAGCTGCGCGGCAACGCCGCCGCCCGCGCCATCGATCCGCGCCTCATCGCAGCAAGCGAGGCGGACTGGGAAACGGAATATCTCGATGCGATCCTGGCGGTGCGGGTTGTCGACGGGCTGGATGCGGCTATCGATCACGTAAACCGCCACGGCTCCCATCATACCGATTTGATCGTGACCAGCGACGGCGCGGCCGCCGGGCGCTTCCTCGACGAGGTCGATAGCGGCATCGTCATGCATAACTGCTCGACCCAGTTCGCCGACGGCGGCGAGTTTGGCATGGGTGCGGAAATTGGTATTTCGACGGGCAAGCTTCACGCTCGCGGACCGGTGGGAGCGGAACAGCTTACCACCTACAAGTACCGCGTCCGGGGAAGCGGACAGGTCCGACCCTGAGCGCGCGCGTCACCAACCGGCGTGGACCACGGATCGGGCTGCTGGGGGGATCGTTTAATCCCGCTCACGAGGGCCATCTCCATATCTCTCGCCTTGCGCTGGCCGATCTCGGCCTCGATCTCGTCTGGTGGCTGGTCTCGCCGCAAAACCCGCTGAAGTCGGCACGCGGGATGGCGTCGTACACCCAACGCCTGGAGAGTGCCCGGGCCGTGGCCACCGATCCCCGGGTACGGGTCTGCGACTTCGAGCGTCAGGTTGGCGCGACGCGGACCGCCCGGGTTCTGCGCAAGCTGACGCGGGCCGACCGGGAGCGCCGCTTCGTTTGGCTCATGGGTGCCGATAACCTGGCCCAGATTGCCCGGTGGCAGGACTGGCGAAGCATTTTCGCTACGGTGCCCATTGCGGTTTACGACCGTCCTTCCTATTCTGGACCGGCGCTGACAAGCGTGGCCGCCCGGCGTTTTGCCCGAGACCGCGTAAATGCCGCCGAGGCCGAGGCCCTGGCCGACCGCCAACCCCCGGCCTGGATATTTTTTCGCGGGCGTCTCGACGCGACGTCGGCAACCGAGATCAGGGCGCGCTGGCGACGCGCTGGAAAGAAGGAGCAGATAGCCCCGTGAGGAGTGAATCATAGCCGTCAAGACCAAGGGCCGGCCCGAGGCCGGAGCGTTGAGGGACCTAGTCGTGGCTGAACTCGACGACGCCAAGGGCGAAGAGATCGTCGTCATCGACCTGGCGGGAAAATCCGACATTGCGGACTTCATGGTGATTGCGTCCGGTCGATCCAACCGGCAGCTCTCGGCCATGACCGATCGCCTGTTGCGCCGGTTCAAGGACGCCGGGATGGGCAGCGTGCCGGTCGAAGGCCAGCGCGGCGGGCAATGGGTGCTGATCGATGGCGGCGACGTGATCGTCCACCTGTTTCGACCGGAGGTCCGCGAACTCTACAATCTCGAGAAAATGTGGGCCGTCGCGCTGTCCGCCGAAGGCACTCTCGCGGTCGAGGTATCGGGCGGCGACGCCCGCTAGGGGTTGGCGGTCATGCGTGTGGTGATCGTTGCGGTAGGCCGAATCCGGGCCGGACCGGAACGCGACCTGGTCGAAAATTATGCCAAACGCCTGGCCTGGCCGCTCGAGATCGTCGAGGTCCGTGAGAAGAAACGCCTTTCAGGCGATGAGCGGAGCTCGCACGAAGCGAGCCTCCTGCTCGATGCGGTGCCTGACGGCGCGGTCGTCGTCGCGCTCGACGAGGCGGGCAAGGCTGTCACGAGCGAGCGTTTCGCACAGCGGATGGAGCGCTGGCGCGACGAGGGACAGGCTTGCATCGCGTTCCTGATCGGCGGCGCGGACGGCCACGGCCCGGCGGTAACGGCGTGCGCCGACATTACGCTTAGCCTCGGTGCCATGACCTGGCCCCACCAGCTCGTGCGCGTGCTGCTGGTCGAGCAGCTTTACCGGGCGGGCAGCATCCTCGCGGGCCACCCCTACCACCGGGGATGAGAGTCCGGGCCACACCGCAATACGCGGCGAGGCCGTTCCGTTTCCCGGCGCAATTGGCTATAAGACGGCTATGATACAGGAACCCCGCCCCCGCCCCGTGGTACTTTGCGTGCTCGACGGCTGGGGAGAGAGCACCGGGGCTGCGGACGACGCGATCGCGGCCGCGCGGACCCCCGTTTGGGACGCTCTCATGGCCCGGGTTCCCCACGCTCGGCTCGGCGCGTCGGCGGGCGATGTCGGCCTGCCTGAGGGCCAGATGGGCAACTCCGAGGTGGGCCACAGCTGCCTTGGGGCGGGGCGGGTCGTGGTGCAGGATCTGCCGCGCATCGACGCCGCGCTGGCCGACGGTTCGCTGGCTGCAAATCCGGCGCTGAACGGCCTCATCGAAACGCTGGGCGCCAGCGGCGGTGTATGGCACCTGATGGGGCTGCTTTCGCCCGGTGGGGTCCATTCCCACCAGGACCACATGGCGGCGCTGGCGCGCATCCTATCCACGCGCAGTGTGCCGGTGCGGGTTCACGCCATCCTCGACGGCCGCGACACGCCGCCGCGCTCGGCACTGGAGTTTCTCACCCGCTTCGAGGCGGATATCGCGTGTCTCGACGATGTCGCCATTGCCACCGTATCGGGCCGTTACTACAGCATGGACCGGGACAAGCGCTGGGAGCGCACCGGGCTGGCTTACGCGCTTTATGCCGAGGGCGAGGGGCGCGAGGCGCCGACCGCCCGTGCCGCGATCGAGGCGGGCTATGAAGCGGGCGAGAACGACGAGTTCGTAACCCCCACGCGTATCGCGCGGAGTGCGCCGATGACTGAGGGCGACGGCATAGTGATGGCCAATTTTCGGGCCGACCGGGTGCGCCAGATCCTGGGCGCCCTGCTCGACCCGGGATTCGACGACTTTACGCGCCACCGAGTGATCTCGTTCGCGGCGGCCGCGGGCATGACCGAATATAGCACCGTGTTGAATCGTTATTCGACGCCGCTGTTTGCGGCCGAGAGCCTCGACGGAATCCTCGGCGGCGTCGTGGCCGAGGCGGGTTTACGTCAAATGCGGTTGGCGGAAACCGAGAAATACGCCCACGTGACCTACTTCTTCAACGGGGGCAACGAGCGCGTGTTCGACGGTGAAGAGCGGGTTTTGGTGCCTTCGCCAAAGGTCGCGACCTACGACTTGCAGCCGGAGATGTCTGCCGACGAGGTTACCGACAAGGCCGTCGAGGCCGTCGGCGGCGGGGGCTTCGACCTGATCGTGATGAATTACGCTAATCCTGACATGGTGGGCCATACGGGAATTTTTGATGCGGCGGTGGCGGCGGTCGAGTCCATCGACGGCTGCCTGGGGCGTCTCGTCGAGGCGGTCGAGACGGCGGGGGGCGCGCTGATGATCACCGCCGATCATGGCAATGTGGAGCGCATGCAGGACGGTGCAACGAACCAGGCCCATACGGCGCACACCCTGAGCCGGGTACCGGTCCTGCTGGTCGGCGGACCGCCGGCGGCGAGCTTGCACGATGGTCGGCTCGCCGACGTGGCCCCGACCCTGCTCGCGCTGCTCGGGCTGACGCAACCCGACGCCATGACCGGCGCTTCGCTATTATCTGGCGGCGAATCCACGGTGCGCGGCAGCGGAGACACGCATGTCTCCTTGGCCTAGGACGGGGCAGGCGATTGGGCAAGGGCTTCACGCCGCGTTGCTTTGTATTGTGCTGTTGGGCGGCCTGGCGGCCGCGGCCGTGGCCGAACCCATCGAGGGGCAGCTCGAGGGCGTCGAGCAGGCGCTCGAGGCGGAACAAGCCCGTGAAGAAGCGCTCGTGCGCGAAGCCGATAATTTGCACCAGGAAATCGACAATCTGCGGGTCGACCTGATCGGGGCCGCCGCCGCTGCGCAGGCTCGCGAGCGCGCCGTGACGGAGTTCGAGGACCGCCTCGCGGTCTTGCGCGTCGAGGAGCTGGCCAAGTTGGCAACGTTCGAGGTCCGCAAGGACGAGCTCGTACGCACCCTGGCCGCGCTCCAGGCCCTGGGGCGGCGCCCGGTCGAGACCCTGATTGCGCTGCCGGTATCGCTCACCGATTCCATGCGCACGAATCTCGTGCTCGGCGCGGTAGTGCCGGCGCTGGAAGATGATGCCCGGAAAATTCAGGACGAACTGGGCGCACTGGCCCGGCTACGGGCCGAGATTAAGCGCGAAAGCGCCGCCCTGAGTTCCGAAGCCAAGGCGCTGGCGAGCGAGCGCGAAACCCTGGCGAGCCTGCTGGCGCGCAAAGATTCTCTTTACGACCAGACCGAGGAGGCGCGCCGCGCCGCGGCCGAGCACGCCGAGACGCTGACTGCCGAGGCGCGTGACCTGCGCGAGCTACTGCGCGAGATCGAGGCGCAGAAGCTAGCCAGCGCGCAAGCCGTGCTGGAACATGCCGGCGACGAGCCTGCACGCGTCGACGCGACAAGCCCAGCGGTTGAGGAACGCGTCGCCGCCGTCGATATCGTCCGCCCCGAGGCGATGCCCTTGATCAGCGCAGCGCGCGGCGGGCTCGCATTCCCGGTCATGGGGCAGCTCGTCATGCGTTACAATCAGACGAGCAGCGCGGGAGTGGCGAGCCGTGGCATCACTATCGCAAGCCGCGCCGGGGCGCTGGTCACCGCGCCCTTCGATGGCGTGGTGGTTTTTGCTGGTCCCTTCCGGGGTTACGGGCAGCTCTTGATAATCGAACACAGCGAGGGGTATCATAGCCTGCTTGCGGGTGTGGGGCGCATAGACGGCGCCCTTGGCCAGTCGGTGCTTGCTGGCGAGCCGGTTGGCGTCATGGGCTCGGACCCTGGCGAAGCTTACCGATTGTATGTGGAATTGCGCCGAGACGGGCAGCCGGTGGATCCGTTGCCCTGGCTGGCGTCAGCCGACGGGAAAGTTAGTGGATAGCATGCGAAAATTTTTTCCGGCCGCGCTTATAGCGGTCGCGTTGTTCGCCGTTCCGGCGACAACCAATGCGGAAAACGAGGATACCTATCGCCAGCTCGAGCTGTTCGGCGACGTGTTCAAGCGAATCAAGACCGACTATGTCGACGACGTCAGCGACGAGGATCTCATCGAAGCGGCGATCAACGGCATGCTAACTTCGCTCGATCCCCATTCGAAATATCTCGATCCCGATGGCTTCTCGGACATGCGGATCGAGACCCAGGGCAAATTCGGCGGACTGGGTATAGAGGTCACCATGGAGGGCGGCCTGGTCAAGGTGGTGGCGCCGATCGACGAGACGCCAGCGGCCCGGGCCGGCATGCAATCGGGCGATCTGATCAGCCACCTGGACGGCGAACCGATTATCGGCCTTTCGCTCGATGAGGCGGTCAACCTGATGCGGGGTGAGCCCAACACCACGATTACGCTCACGGTGCTGCGTCAGGGCGCGGAAGCGCCGCTTGAGGTTGAACTGACCCGAGAGGTTATCCAGGTCAAGGTGGTACGCGCACGACGTGAAGAGGATATCGCCTATCTGCGGGTGACCAAGTTCAATGACGGCACGGACCGACAGCTCAAGCAGAAATTCGACGACCTGCTCGCTGAGATGGGCGACGACATCCAGGGTGTCGTGCTCGATCTACGCAACAATCCCGGCGGCCTGCTCGACCAGGCGATCTCCGTCTCCGACGCGTTTCTAGATTTTGGCGAAATCGTCTCCACCCGCGGACGGCGCGACGATTCCGTGCAGCGCTTTAACGCGCGTTCCGGCGATATCGCCGACGGGCTGCCCATGGTCGTGCTGATCAACGGCGGTTCCGCCTCGGCGTCCGAGATCGTCGCGGGCGCCCTGCAGGACCATGGCCGCGCCATCATCCTGGGCACCCAGTCGTTCGGCAAGGCGTCGGTCCAGACGGTCATTCCGCTATCGGATCAGGGCGCAATGCGCCTGACCACGGCGCGCTATTACACGCCGTCGGGGGGCTTGATCCAGGCCAAGGGAATCGTGCCCGACATCGTCGTGGTACAGGCCCGGATCGAGAGCTTCGTCACGGTGGACCGTACGCGCGAAGTCGACTTGCCACGCCATCTCGAAGGCGATCCGGTGGCGGTGGACGGTGAGGCAGGGACCGCCGAGCCCGAGGCGGTCGAAGACCCGGCCGTGCGCAGTGAGCAGGCCTTGCAGGATTACCAGCTGACCCGGGCGCTCGACCTGTTAAGCGGTCTGGCGCTGCTGTCGAGCAAAGACAGATAGCGCTCGGCATCCGCTTCGGGCGAACCGTCGGAGGAATCATTGGCCCCACCGGCCAGGCCCATTCGGCAGGACAAGATCGGGGTCAACCCCCTCGTCATTGTCACGGCGCTCGTGGTTGTGGCACTGGGCGGCATCTTCATCTGGCTCGCCCTTGAGGCGCGTCGCGATGCGGGACTGCTGATCGGAGGCGATCCCGTGGCGGTGCGCACCGTCGAGGCGCCAAAGCAAGCGACGGAACCCGTCGAGCCCAAGCCGATCGCGCCGCAGCATGAAGAGCTCGATCCCGACCCGGACGTTGCGCCGGTGATGGAGAAGACCCCAGCACCCGTCGACGAGCACGGCGCGCCACCCGATGCGGTGGAAGCCGGGGCGGCCCAGCCCGATGCGGGCGCGCCTGGCGATGGAGCGACCGCGGCCGACGCCGATTCTCAATCCGAGGCTTCCACTGATCTCGAATTCGAAGCCGGCGCTGACGGATCTGCCCCTGTCGATCCACTGGCCACGGAGGACGAGGCGGCTTCGGACGCAACGCCTGAAGTCGAGATTCCGCTCGCGGGTATTCTTGACGGTACGGCCCGCGAGGCACCGGGCGAGGCAACAGAAGGCGAGGGTGATGAGCCAGCGCTAGAGCGTGGCGGCGTGCTGGACGAAGCGCCGGTCGAGATCGGCCTGACGCTCGCGACGCCCGATGGATCCTTGCTCGAGGCGACCCGCCACGGCCAGTTGCCCGTTATCGCGGTGGACGGCCGAGAGGCCTGGCAGGTCTATGCCCGGCCCTTCCCGCCAGGGGAGACCCGACCGCGCATTGCCGTCGTGCTGACCGGTCTGGGGCTGAGCCAAGCCGCGACCAACGCAGCGATCGGGCTGCCCGGCGCGGTCAGTCTGTCGTTCGCGCCCTACGCCGCAAACCTGGACGAATGGGCGATCCGGGCCCGGGCGGCGGGCCACGAAATCCTGCTCGATCTGCCGATGGAACCGCAGGATTACCCGACAGACGATCCGGGGCCGCACACGCTGCTGACTTCGCTCAACCCGTCGGACAATGTGGCGCGGCTGGAATGGCTGCTCGGGCGTTTCGCGGGCTATATCGGCGTGATCGAACGGATGGGGACCAAGTTCGCGCGCTCGAGCGAGGCGCTTCGCCCGGTCCTGGTCGCGCTGAAGAATCGCGGGTTGATGGTGGTCGATAGCCGGACCAGCGAGACCAGCTGGGTATTCGAGCTGGCGGGTCAGGTCGGCCTTGCGCGCGCCGTAGCGAGCGCCGAGATCGATCGCCTGGCCTCGCGCGAGGCCATCGACCGGCAACTGGCCGCGCTTGAACAGGAGGCCCGCACGAGCGGTTATGCGGTGGCTGTAGCGCGGCCCTATCCCGTCAGCATCGAACGGCTAACGCTGTGGGCCCGCTCGCTGGAGGACCGGGGCTTCGTGCTGGCTCCGGTCTCGGCCATCGCTAACCGTCAATCGGTGCTCTCGCCGTGATCGACCCCGAAACCCTGCCTTACCGGCCTTGTGCCGGCGTCATGCTGTTCAATCGTGCCGGGCTGGTTTTCGTCGGCCGGCGGATCGACACCACTCAAGAGGTTTGGCAACTGCCTCAGGGCGGCATCGACGAGGGCGAGGCGCCGCTCGACGCCGCCATCCGCGAGCTTGCCGAGGAGACCGGGGTGCAGGGCGCAGTGCTGCTTGGCAAAGCCCGCGAGTGGCTCTCTTACGACCTGCCGGCAGAACTGGTGGGCAAGGTCTGGGAGGGGCGTTATCGCGGGCAACGGCAGAAATGGTTCGCCATGCGCTTCGACGACGCGGATACGGAGATCGACGTTGAGACTGTCCATCCGGAGTTCGACGCCTGGCGTTGGACGCCGATCGACGAGCTGGTGGGCAATACTATTGCGTTCAAACGGGCGGTCTACCAGGCCGTAATCGAGGAATTTCGCGAGTTCGCCGCGCCTGCGTGAGAGCGTTGGCGTCTTACGCCGATGCCGGGGCTTGCTCGAACTGGCGGACGCGGGTTTTAAACCGCCACCAGGCGAACCGGATAAGCATTCGCCCGAGCAGGCTCTGCGGGCGTAACCCCACGGCCTTGAGCGCCATGCCGGCGCCGCGCTGGACGTGACGAAAGCGGTAGAGCGAGAAGGTTTGCGCGCCATAGGCGCAGACCGCGGCCTCACGGTCGTAGGGCCCGGTCATGCCCGTGGCGCAGTAATAGGCGTAGGCAAGTTCGTCGTCTTCGGCTTCCGCGAGTCGCCCCAGCACGACCTTGATGCGGGCGAGCTTGGTTAGCCCTTCCTTGGCTTGATAACGCTTCATGTTATCGTAGAACAGCTTGTAATGGCGGAACTCGTCGCCCGCGATGCGGTGGCAGAGTGACTTGAGCACCGGCTCGTCGGTGGCGTCGCGCATGGCACTGTAATAGGTCGAGGTGCCGACCTCGACGACGCACCGCGCAACCAGCTCGCGCGCGCGAGAGCCGCGTACGGATTCCGTAGCGTCGAGCGGTAACTGATGTTCGTCGGTGAAGCGGGTGTAGGCGGCTTCAAAATCGAATTCGGGGTCGGCGGTTTCAGCGTAGCGGCGAAGCGCCTCGCCGTGCTGGATCTCTTCCGCCGCCCAGCCTCGGGCGACCTGCTGAAATTCAGGATCGTCGTGAAAGACGCTGCATAGATAGGCCGCGTAATCGCCGCTCTGGCGCTCGACCATGCTCGCGGCCTTGATGATGTTGAGCGTTCGCGCGTCGATTTTCAAGCGATCGAGCTGCTCCCAAGGTATGTCGTCAAGCGTCCAGCGGTCCATCGTCGTCCCTAGCGTCGATGCTTCATCCCCGCAAACCGCTACCAGGGAGATCAGTTAGCGCTAATTATAACGAAACGGCGCCGGTCTGGAAGACTCGAAAAAAACCTTTTGAATCCAAGATATAAATATCTGCCCGGCATGAGGGAGGTGATCAGCCTTGCGCGAGCGCGTCGAGCAGGAGCGTGGCGATCTCGATGTTGTGCTCGGCCGCGGCCCGCTCGGCATCGTCGACGGCGTCCTTGAGGCAGGTCTCCGCGTGGCGCAGCCGCTCTTCGGCGCCTGCGCGGTCGATCTCGTCGAGGCCAAGGGCCTCCTCGGCAAGCACCGTGCAGCCCTCCAAATTGACCTCGGCGAAGCCGCCGGCGACGAAGATCCGCTTTTCGATCTTGCCGTCCCGGTAGATATCGATGACGCCCGGGCGCACCGTTGAGATCAGCGGGCTGTGCTGGGGCAGGACGCCGAAATCGCCCTCGCGGCCCGGTACGACCACCATCTCGACCTCTTCTGAGACGAGCAGGCGCTCGGGCGAGACGAGCTCGAAGGTCAGCTTTTCGGACGCGTCAGCCATTGCGCTTATGCTGCCTCCGCGGCCATCTTCTTGGCCTTCTCGACGACCTCATCGATGCCGCCGACCATGTAGAACGCCGCCTCGGGCAGGTCGTCATACTTGCCTTCGATGATCTCCCGGAAGCCGCGGATGGTTTCTTCGAGCGACACGAGAACGCCCGGCGTTCCCGTGAACACTTCGGCGACGTGAAACGGCTGGGAGAGGAAGCGCTGCATCTTGCGTGCCCGCGCGACGGTCAGCTTGTCTTCTTCCGAGAGCTCGTCCATGCCCAGGATGGCGATGATGTCCTGGAGCGACTTGTAGGCCTGTAGGATGCGCTGGACCTCGCGGGCGATGCTGTAGTGCTCTTCGCCGACGACGCGCGGCTCGAGAATGCGCGACGTCGAATCGAGGGGGTCGACCGCCGGATAGATGCCGAGCTCGGCGATCTGGCGCGAGAGCACGGTGGTCGCGTCGAGATGGGAGAACGAGGTCGCCGGCGCGGGATCGGTCAGATCGTCCGCGGGCACGTAAATCGCCTGGACCGAGGTGATCGAGCCCTTCTTGGTGCTCGTGATGCGCTCCTGGAGCGTGCCCATGTCGGTTGACAACGTCGGCTGATAGCCCACCGCCGAGGGAATGCGCCCCAACAGCGCCGAGACCTCGGAGCCGGCCTGGGTGAAGCGGAAGATGTTGTCGATGAAGAGGAGCACGTCCTGGCCCTCTTCGTCGCGGAAATACTCGGCCAGCGTCAGGCCGGTCAGGCCGACCCGCATACGCGCGCCGGGCGGCTCGTTCATCTGGCCGTAGACCAGTGCCGCCTTGGAACCATCGCCCTCGAGATCGATAACGCCCGATTCGATCATCTCGCGATAGAGGTCGTTGCCCTCGCGGGTCCGCTCGCCGACCCCGGCAAACACCGAATAACCGCCATGGGCCTTCGCAATGTTGTTGATAAGCTCCATGATGATGACGGTCTTGCCCACGCCGGCGCCGCCGAACAAACCGATCTTGCCGCCCTTGGCGTAAGGGGCGAGCAGGTCAACCACCTTGATGCCGGTGACCAGCATCTCGGCTTCGGTCGACTGGTCGACGAAAGCCGGCGCTGCGCGGTGGATCTCGTAGCTCATCTTGGATTCGACCGGGCCGCGCTCGTCGACCGCCTCGCCGACCACGTTGATGATCCGGCCCAGTGTTTCGGGCCCGACCGGGACCGTGATGGCGGCGCCGGTGTCGATGGCGTCCTGGCCGCGCACCAGACCCTCGGTGGTGTCCATCGCAATGGTGCGCACCGTCGATTCGCCCAGGTGCTGGGCGACCTCGAGCACGAGGCGGTTGCCCTTGTTGTCGACATGCAGGGCGTTAAGAATGCCCGGCAATTCGCCCCCGTCGAACTTGACGTCGACGACTGCGCCCATGACCTGGGTGATTTGGCCGACCGGCTGGTTCTTGCTGTCCATCTTCCTGCTCCCGTTGAGGCCTATGCGCCTCTGCCGTTGAAACCTGTCGCTACAACGCCTCGGCGCCCGAGATGATCTCGATCAGCTCGGTAGTAATCGCCGCCTGGCGCGTGCGGTTGTACTGCATATTCAGTTTGTCGATCATTTCGCCCGCGTTGCGGGTTGCGCTGTCCATCGCGCTCATGCGCGCGCCCTGCTCGCTGGCCGCGTTCTCGAGCAGCGCGTGAAGCAACTGCACGTTCACGTTGCTGGGCAGCAGCTCGTCGAGAATCTCGCCTTCCTCGGGCTCGAACTCGTAGATCGCGCCGCCCAGGTCGGGGGCGGCCGCGGTGTCGTCCTCCGAAGCGTCCTCGGCGGCGTCCGACGGTGCGCCCAACGGGATCAGCTGCTGGAAGGTAACGGTCTGGGTCATGACATTGACGAACTTGTTGTAGATCACGGTGCAGACGTCGAATTCGCCCGCTCCGTACATTTCGGTGACCCGTTGGCCGACCTCGCGCGCATCCTCGATCAGGGGGCGCTCGCGGCCCAGACCTTCTAGATGCTCGACGATCAGGCTGCCGAACTCGCGGTTCAGCTGGTCGCGACCCTTGCGCCCGACGCAGTAGAGCTTGACGGTCTTGCCCGACGCCTGCAGATCGCTGATGCTGCTGCGCACGGCGCGCACGATCGAGCTGTTGAAACCGCCGCACAACCCGCGATCCGAGGTTCCGACAACGATCAGGTGGGTGGCGTCCGATCCGGTGCCGACCAGCATGGGCGAGACGTCGTCGCGGCCCGCGAGGCTGGAGCCCACGGAACGCAGCATGCGCTCCATCCGCTCGGCATAGGGCCGGGCGGCCTCGGCGTTTTCCTGGGCGCGGCGCAGCTTGGACGCCGCCACCATCTTCATCGCCGAGGTGATCTTCTGGGTCTGGCGGACGCTGTTAATGCGGATCCGCAGGTCCTTGAGACTGGCCATGCCGTCAGGTCCGTCCTCGTTGTGCTCTTAAACCGGCCCGCCGCACGCTTTACGCGAACGCCTTGGCGAAGGCCGAAGCGGTCTCTTCGAGCTTGGTCTCGGTCTCATCGGAGAGGGCTCCGGAATTGCGAATTTCGGCCAGCAGGTCGGCGTGCTTGGCTCGCATCAGCTCGAGGAAGGTTTCCTCGAAGCGGCCCACGTCGGTGACCGCAATTTCGTCGAGGTGGCCGCGCACGCCGAGAAACATGGAGGCGACCTGCTCTTCCATGGGCAGCGGGCTGAACTGACCCTGCTTGAGCAGCTCGGTCAGCCTCGCACCGCGGTTGAGCAGGCGCTGGGTGGCCGCGTCGAGGTCTTGGCCGAACTGGGCAAAGGCCGCCATTTCGCGGTACTGGGCGAGCTCGAGCTTGATCCGGCCCGCGACCTGCTTCATGGCCTTGGTCTGGGCGGCGGAACCCACGCGGCTCACCGACAGGCCTACATTCACCGCCGGGCGGATGCCCTGGTAGAACAGGTCGCTCTCCAGGAAGATCTGGCCGTCGGTGATCGAGATCACGTTGGTCGGGATGTAGGCGGAGACGTCGCCCGCCTGGGTCTCGATAATCGGCAACGCCGTGAGCGAGCCCGCACCGAGATCGTCGTTCATCTTGGCGGCGCGCTCGAGCAGACGCGAATGGAGGTAGAAGACGTCGCCCGGATAGGCCTCGCGGCCCGGCGGGCGGCGAAGCAGTAGCGACATCTGGCGATACGAGACCGCCTGCTTGGACAGATCATCGTAGATGATCAGCGCGTGCATGCCGTTGTCGCGGAAATACTCGCCGATGGTGCAGCCCGAATAGGGCGCGAGGAACTGCAGCGGCGCGGGCTCGGACGCGGTGGCCGAGACGATCACGGTGTAGTCGAGTGCGCCGTTGTCTTCGAGGGTTTTGACGATCTGGGCTACGGTCGAACGCTTCTGGCCCACCGCGACGTAGATGCAATAGAGCTTCTTGCTCTCGTCGTTGCCGGCGTTGGCCCCTTTCTGGTTGATGATGGTGTCGATCGCGACGGCGGTTTTGCCGGTCTGGCGGTCACCGATAATCAGCTCGCGCTGACCGCGGCCGATGGGGATCAACGCATCGAGCGCCTTGATGCCCGTCTGCACCGGCTCGTGGACCGATTTACGCGCGATGACGCCCGGTGCCTTGACGTCGACGAGCTTGCGCTCAGTGGCCTCGATCGCGCCCTTGCCGTCGATCGGGTTGCCTAGCGGGTCGACCACCCGGCCGAGTAGGCTCTTGCCCACGGGCACGTCCACGATGGAGCTGGTCCGCTTGACCGTGTCGCCTTCCTTGATGTCGCGGTCTTCGCCGAAAATCACGACGCCGACATTGTCTTCCTCAAGGTTGAGCGCCATGCCCCGGATGCCTCCGGGAAATTCGACCATCTCGCCGGCCTGTACGTTGTCCAGCCCGTAAACGCGGGCGATACCGTCGCCGACCGACAGTACCTGTCCAACCTCGGCGACATCCGCCTCGGTCCCGAAATTGGCAATTTGTTCTTTCAGGATCGCGGAAATCTCAGCGGCCTGGATATCCATTAGGCTACCTCTTTCATCGCAAGCTGTAGATTTTGAAGTTTGGTGCGGATTGAGCCGTCCATCATGCGCGATCCGACGCGCACGACGAGTCCTCCGATTAGCGTTTCGTCGACCTTGACGTCGACGGCCACGTCACGGCCGACGCTGTCTTTGATGGCGGTGGTCACGGCCGCCAGCTGTTTGGGGCGAAGCGGCTGGGCCGAGGTCACCTCGGCGGTAATTTCGCCGCGGTGTGCGGCAAGCTTGGCGCGGAAGGCGCGAATAATCGCGGCCAGCGCGAACAGGCGGCGCTTTTCGGCAAGCAGGCCGATGAAGCGCCGGGTCAGATCGCCGGCGCCGCTCTTCACAAGTACGGCTTCCATGGCCCGGCCCTGGTCGGCGCGGCTGATCACCGGGCTGCGCACCAGAAGCGCGAGCTCCGGGCTTTCGTCCAGCAGGCCCTCCAGGTCGCGGAGGTCGGCTGCGATCGCGTCGAGCGCGTCGCGTTCCTCGGCAAGCTCGAACAGGGCGGTCGCATACCGCCCGGCGAGTCCGCCCGTTCCTACACTTTCAGCGGCCACGTAAAGGCTCCCGCCTGAACTGAATAAATCCCTGAACCAGAAACCAAAATCGAGCGACGCAACCCAGTTGAATTCGGAGCCTGCCCCGCCCGAAAGGCAGGCGTTTGGTAACATACTCCCAAGGGCGTTGCAAGCCGACTTGGCGGGTTCTATCCTGGCCCCGCCGAGCAGGGTTGAAAGCCCCGGAAACCCTAGAGAAAACTGTAGGGATCGACGTCCACCCGGAGGCGCACATCGCGGTCCAGGCGGGCCGCCTGGAGCCACCGGCGCACGACCTCTTGTAGGCGCACCTCGCGGCCCGTCTTGATGAGCAAGCGCTGGCGGTGGCGGCCGCGCAACAGGGCGAGCGGCGCGGGCGCGGGACCGAGCACCGTGATGCCTTTGCCGCGCGGCGCGTGGCGGCCCAATTCGAGGGCGGCCCGGCGTGCCGCTTCTTCGCTGGGGCCGGACAGAATGAGGGCAGCGAGGCGCCCGAAGGGCGGCCAGCCGAGGCGTTTGCGCTCGGCGGCCTCGCAGGCGAGGAACTCGTCGCGTTCGCCCCCAATTAACGCTGCCATCACCGGGTGCTCGGGCATATAGGTCTGGAGCAGCACCCGCCCGGGCCGCTCGCCCCGCCCGGCGCGGCCCGCAACCTGGTGGAGCATCTGGAAAGTGCGCTCGGCCGCGCGCAAATCGCCGCCCTCGAGGCCGAGATCCGCGTCGACCACCCCGACCAGGGTTAGCATGGGAAAGTGATGGCCCTTGGCGAGCACCTGGGTGCCGATGACCAGATCGACCTCGCGCGCCGTAATCTTCTCGATCAGCTTGGCCGCGGCCTTCGGCCCGGTCAGGGTGTCGCTCGCGGCGACGAGCACGCGTGCGTCGGGAAATCCGGCGGCGACTTCCTCGGCGAGGCGCTCGACGCCGGGGCCGCAGGCGGCGAGGCTCCCTTCCGCGCCGCAATCGGGGCATTCCTCGGGAAGACCCCGGGTAAAGCCGCAATGATGGCATTGCAGGCGTCCGGCCTGGCGGTGCTCGACCAGCCACGCGGAGCAGTTGGGGCAGGCCAGCCGGTGACCGCAGGCGCGGCACAGGGTCAGCGGCGCGTAGCCACGCCGGTTGAGGAACAGCAATGCCTGCTCGCCCTCGGCAAGGGTAGTGGTCAGGGCCCCGATCAGCGGTTCCGAGAGCCAGCGGCCGCTCGGCGGACGGTTCTTACGCATGTCGGTCGCCACGACGGCGGGCAGGCTAGCGCCGCCGTGACGGTTGGGCAGGCGCAGCCGCTCGTAGCGGCCTTGGTCGGCGTTGACGACGGTCTCGAGCGACGGCGTTGCCGAGGCCAGGACGCAGGGCGCCGCCGAGAGCCGGGCGCGCACCACCGCCATGTCACGGGCGTTGTAGATGACGCCGTCCTCCTGCTTGTAGGCGGCATCGTGCTCCTCATCGACGACGATCAGCCCGAGATCGGGGAAGGGCAGGAAGAGGGCCGAGCGCGCGCCCACGACCACGGGAGCGTGGCCCAACGCCACAGCGCGCCAGGTCTCGCGCCGGCGGCGCGGCGACAGCTCGGAGTGCCATTCGGCGGGCGCAACTCCGAACCGCGCGGCGAAACGCGAGTGCCACTGGGCGCCCAGTGCGATTTCGGGCAACAGGACGAGCGCCTGGCGGCCGGCGCGAAGCGCGGCGGCGACGGCCTCGAAATAGACCTCGGTCTTGCCCGCGCCGGTGACGCCATCGAGGAGGAGCACCGAAAACTCCTGCGCGGTGGTGCCCGCGGCTAGCCGCTCGGCGGCCACGCGTTGCTCGGGCGAGAGCGTGGGGCCGGAACAAGCGGGGTCGGGCCGGGCAAACGACGCCTCGCCGGGCCGGCTCTCGGGTACCAGTCCGCTCGCCTGTGCAAGGCTGGTTACGACGCTGCGTCCGACGCCGGTTTCGCGCACGATCTCGGCTGCGGTCATGGGCGGGCCGTTGGCCAGCAGCGCCAACACCCGCTCGCGCGCGGCGGTCATGCGCGCGGGCGGCTCGGCCCCCGGGCGGTAGACCGTGATCGGGGCCGGTGGCTCGAAGGCGGCGGGCACACTGAGCGCCATGCGCAGGATTGCTCCGCGCGGGTTGAGCGTGTAGGCCGCGACCCAGTCGACCAGGCGGCGCAGCGGCTCGGTCATGGGCGGCATGTCGAGCACCGCGATCACGGATTTAAGCTTATCGAGTGGCGGCGGGGTCGAGTCGCGCGAATCGGTGGGTCCGTCCCACACCACGCCGACGATTTCGCGCCGCCCGAACGAGACCCGGACGAGCTGGCCGGGATCGAGTGCTGCGCCCGGTAGAGGGCGGTAATCAAAGGTTTCTCCCAGCGGCACGGGCAGCAGCACGCAGAGCCGCGGGGCGGCGGAAGCGGGGGCGGCGTTGGCAGGGCTTAGAGGCATCGTTTACACTCTGCCAACGAAGCGGGCATGCCTCAAGCGCGCCCGTCGGGAACAGAGCCAACCGCCAGGACGCCCTCGATGAAATTCTTCGCCGATACCGCCGACCTCGACGACATTCGCGACCTCGCCGCCACCGGGCTGCTTGACGGTGTGACTACGAACCCTTCGCTGGTGCGCAAGGCGGGAGGCGACTTTATCGAGACGGTCAAGGAGATATGCACGCTCGTGTCCGGGCCGGTCAGCGCGGAAGTGACCGCCACCGAGGCCGACGCGATGATCGCGGAGGGCACACGGCTGGCCGAGATCGCGGATAACATTGCGGTCAAGGTGCCGCTCACCTGGGACGGGCTGAAGGCTTGCCGGGCGCTCACCCAGGCGGGCTCGATGGTCAACGTCACGCTTTGCTTTTCGCCGTCCCAGGCGCTGCTCGCGGCCAAGGCGGGTGCGACCTTCGTTTCGCCCTTCGTCGGCAGGCTTGACGATATCGGCCACGACGGTATGGGGTTGATTTCGGATATCTGCAACATCTATTCGAACTATCCCGACACCATCAAGACCGAGGTGCTGGTCGCCTCGATCCGTCATCCGATTCACTTGATCGAGGCCGCCAAGATGGGCGCCGACGTCGCGACCCTGCCGCCCGCGGTGATGCGCAAGCTGGTCGAGCATCCGCTGACCGACAAGGGCCTCGCCGCCTTCCTCGCCGATTGGGAGAAGACCGGGCAGTCAATCCTGCCGGGGTAGGGCACCAATGACCGGGCTTTCACCCTCGCCCGATCTCGCGCAGGGCAAGCCCGGCCCCGCGCCAAACGCTATTACCTTCCTCGCCGCGCCTGATCTTCTGAACGCGCTGGGCGGATGGCAGACTTGGGTTGCCGACGAGCGCCGGCTCTCTGCTAACACACTTAACGGCTACGCGCGCGACATTGCGGGCTTCCTTGCCTTCGTCGCGGGCCATCTGGGCGGCGCTGCGGGGCTCGACGATCTTGCGGGCTTGCGCGCGGCGGATTTTCGCGCTTGGCTCGCGCGCCGCGTGACCGACGGGCTGGCCAAGAGTTCGACGGCGCGCGCGGTTTCGGCGGTACGCGGCCTGTTCCGCTACCTGGAGCGCAACGGGTTGGCGGAGAATGCCGCCATCGGGGGCTTGCGCAGCCCGCGCCTGCCGCACCTACTGCCCCGGCCGCTGACCGGCGAACAGGCGCGCGAACTGGTCGAGGCGGCCGGGCGGGCGGGCCCGTGCGGCGGGCGCGCGGCGGGCGAGGCGGACTGGCTCGCTAAGCGCGACGCGGCGGTGATGTTGCTGCTCTACGGCTGCGGTTTGCGCATCGGCGAGGCGCTCGGCCTGTTTCGTGCCGAGGCGCCGCCGGCTCGGTCCGAAGCCACGGCGATGGTGGTGCGCGGCAAGGGCGGCAAGGAGCGCACCATCCCCGTGCTGCCCGTTGTGGCGCAGGCGATAGCCGATTACCTCGCGGCCTGTCCGCTCGATCTCGAACCGGACGGGCCGCTTTTCATCGGGCAACGGGGTGGGCGGCTTAATCCCGGGGTCGTGCAGAAGCGTACGCGGGAGCTGCGCCGCGCGCTCGGCCTGCCTGAAAGCGCCACGCCCCACGCGTTGCGCCACAGCTTCGCGACCCATTTGCTGGAGGGCGGCGGCGATTTGCGTACGATCCAGGAATTGCTGGGCCACGCCAGCTTGTCGAGCACCCAGTGCTACACCGACGTCGACGAGGCGGGGCTGATGAAGGCGTATCGCGACGCCCATCCCCGGGCGCGGGGCTAGGCACAGGCTCGCCGAAGCAGTTGCGCCCTTGCCGCGATTGGTGTGGCGCTTTTCTGAACGAGTGACAGTGCGCGCAGAATATGCATCCTTGAGAAATGAATTACGGGGCTGTCGGCGACAGCCCACCTAGGGGGATGGCCATGCCGATCGCCGATCCGACCGAGTGTCACGACCGCGTAGAGGACTGGACAGCGTTTTCGACACCCAGCGCATCAAGACTCTCAAGCCCACCGTGACGGCTGAGCTGGCCGAGAAATTCAACAATAAGCCAAGGGGCTACGAAGGACGGCGTAGCGACAACCTGCACCGCCTTTTGGCCTAGATTCGCAACATTCTGGAGCGGTTCGCCGAGGACGACCCCCTGCCCGAGTTCGTCTAGCCAGTGCGGGAAAGGCCAACGACGTGAAAGCTTATGAACTCGGCGAGCAAGGCAGCGTTGAAAGCTTGCGCCTGGTTGAGCGGCCCGACCCGGTGCCGGGCCCGGGCGAGGCGCTGGTGCGCTACCGCGCCAACTCGCTCAACTACCGGGATCTCATGATCGTCAACGGGGAATACGGGCTTGCCAACGCTCCGGAGCGTATCCCGGTCAGCGACGGTGCCGGCGACGTGATCGCCGTGGGCGAGGGTGTTGCGGGAATCGCGCCCGGCGATCGGGTGATGGTCAGCTTTTTTACGGGCTGGCTCGACGGCGAGTTCCGCCGCCACTATTTCGGCACCGATCTCGGTGGCGGCTGCGACGGCACGCTCGCGGAGTTGGGCGTGGTGCCTGCGTCATCCCTCGTAGCCCTGCCCGACGGATTGGGCTACGCGCAGGCCGCCTGCCTGCCTTGCGCGGCACTGACCGCCTGGACCCTGATGGTCGAGTTTGGGTGCCTGAAAGCGGGCGATACGGTGCTCCTGCTGGGCACTGGCGGGGTGTCGATCTTCGGCCTGCAGCTCGCGGTGATGATGGGCGCGCGGGCGGTGATTACGTCGTCGAGCGACGAGAAGCTTGCGCGCGCCAAGGGGCTCGGTGCCCATGAGGGCGTGAATTACGCGAGCGATCCGGCATGGGGCGAGAGCGTACGCGCGCTGACCGGGGGCGCCGACATCATCGTCGAGACGGGCGGCGCCGCGACGCTTGAGCAAAGCTGTGCCGCGGCCGCCTATAACGCGCGGATCGGCCTGATTGGCGTGCTGGGCGGCGTCGGCCAGAAGATCGATCCGTTGAAGTTCCTGTGGAAGTCGATCCACCTGAAGGGGGTCGAGGTGGGCAGCCGTCGCAGCCTGGTGGACATGACCAGGGCGATCGCGCTCAACGAGCTCGAGCCCGTGATCGATAAGAGTTTCACTTTTGCCAACGCACCCGACGCCTACCGCTACCTCGCGAGCGGCACCCATTTCGGGAAGGTCGTCATCGAGCACCGCTAAAGTGGTTTGCCTAACGACGCACGGCTAGATATGTAGCGCGCCGGGCCCGGCCGCGAGGGCGGCCTCCTTCATCGCCTCGGCGAGCGAGGGATGGGCGTGGCAGGTCAGCGCGATGTCTTCTGCGGCCGCGCCCATTTCCATGGCTAGTACCGCTTCGGCGATCAGGGTGCCGGCTTCATGGCCGAGGATATGGACGCCGAGGACTCGGTCGGTCTTCGTGTCGGCCAGGATCTTCACGAAGCCGTCGGTCTTCGACATGGCGCGTGCCCGGCCGCTCGCGAGAAAGGAGAACTTGCCGATCTTGTAGTCGACGCCCTCGGCCTTGAGCTCTTCTTCGGTCTTGCCCACGGAGGCCGCTTCGGGCGCGGTGTAGACCACGCCGGGGATCGCGCCGTAGTTCACCGCGGCCTTCTGCCCGGCGATGATTTCGGCGCAGGCCGCGCCCTCGTCCATTGCCTTGTGGGCGAGCATCGGGCCGCGCACCACGTCGCCGATGGCGCAGATGCCCGCGACGGAAGTACGGAAATTATCGTCGATCGCGATACGCCCGGCGGGCTCCAGCGCGACGCCCGCCTCTTCGAGCCCAAGGCCGTCGGTGAAGGGCCGCCGGCCAACGGCGACGAGCACCATGTCGGCGCTTAAAGATTCGGCTTCGCCGCCTTCGCGGGGCTCCAGTGTGAGTTCTACGCTCTCGCCCTTACGCTTGATCCGGCTCGCCTTGGTGCCCAGCTTGAATTCGAGGCCCTGGCGCTTGAGCAGGCGCTGGAAGTGCTTGGTGACCTCGCCGTCCATGCCCGGCGCGATGGCGTCGAGCATTTCGACGACGGTGACCCTGGCGCCGAGTCGGGCCCAGACCGAGCCCATCTCGAGCCCAATAAAGCCCGCGCCGAGGACCACGAGATGCTCGGGCACGGCGGCTAGATCGAGGGCCCCGGTGGAGGTGACGATGCGTTCTTCGTCGATCTTGACGCCGGGCAGGGGTGTACTCACCGAGCCCGTGGCGATCAGGATATTGGCTGCCTCGACGCGGCTGGCTTCGCCGCCGCTGGCGGTGACCGTAACCACGCCCGGCGCCTCGATCCGGCCGAGCCCTTCGAGGCGCGCGATCTTGGCCTTCTTGAACAGCCCGGCGATGCCCTTGGTCAGAGTTTCGACCACCTCGTCCTTGTGGTCCATCATGGCGTCGAGATCGAGGGCGACGCCCTCGGTGACGATGCCGTGGCCGTCGAGGCCGGCCTTCACTTCCGCATACTGCTCGCTGGTGTGAAGCAGTGCCTTGGACGGAATGCAACCGATGTTGAGGCAGGTCCCGCCCAGGCTGGCATCCTTTTCGACGCAGGCAACGTTAAGGCCGAGTTGGGCGGCGCGCAGCGCTGCGACATAACCGCCGGGGCCGCTGCCGATAACGACGAGATCGTAAGCGGAGTCCGCCATGGGAGCTTATCCTCTTGTCAGTGTTCCATTCGTCTCGCATTACGTTGTAAAGCGAAACGGCGTTCAAGCGCCACGCAGGCTTTCGCCGCACAAGCGGCGGCCCGCGCTTGCGGGCTAGCGAAATCCGGGTGGTTTCATCACGCCGAATCTCCCTCTCGTTACCAAGGTCGGCGTCTAGAGGTCGAGCAGCGCGCCCTCGGGATGTTCGATCAGCTCCTTGATCCGGACTAGGAAGGTCACGGCCTCGCGGCCATCGATCAGGCGGTGATCGTAGGTCAGGGCAAGATACATCATCGGTCGGATTTCGACTCGTCCGTCAACGGCGACGGGGCGCTCCTGGATCTTGTGCATGCCGAGGATCGCCGACTGAGGTGGATTGACGATCGGGGTCGAGAGCATCGAGCCGAAGATGCCGCCGTTTGAGATCGTGAAGGTGCCGCCGGAAAGGTCCTCGAGGCTGAGCTTGCCGTCGCGCGCGCGACGGCCAAGTGCTGCGATGCCGGCCTCGATCTTGGCCAGGCTGAGCCGGTCGACGTCGCGCAACACGGGCACCACGAGGCCCTGGGGCGCGCTGACGGCGACGCCGATGTGGAAGTAATTCTTGTAGACGATCTCGTTGCCCTCGATCTCGGCGTTGACGTTGGGAATTTCCTTGAGCGCGGCCACGGCGGCCTTGGCGAAGAACGACATGAAGCCGAGCTTGACACCGTGTTTAGCCTCGAAGCGGTCGCGAAACAGCCGGCGCGTCTGGATCACGCTGGTCATGTCCACCTCGTTGAAGGTGGTGAGCAGCGCGGCGCGGGCTTGCGCGGCCGTGAGCCGCTCGGCGATGCGCTGACGCAACCGGGTCATGCGCACCCGTTTTTCGCGCGCGGCCTCGGGGCGCGGGCCCCGAGGTCTCGCCGGTGCGGGTGGGGTTGGCGCCTCGGTAGCGGGGGTTGGGGCCGGGACCGAGGCCCCTTCGAGGACGGCCAATACGTCTGCCTTGAGAATCCCGCCGTTCTTGCCGCTGCCGACAATTGCCGCGGGATCAAGACCGTGTTCGTCGACCAGTCGGCGCACGGCGGGCGAGAGCGCCGCCGCCTCGACGACCGGCTCGGCGGCTGGCACAGGCTCGGGCTCCGGTACGGGCTCCGGCGGAGCCCCCGGCCCCGGTTCGGGCGCCGTGCCGGTCTCGCCTTCGGCGAGCCGGCCCAACAGGTTGCCGACCTCGACGTTCGTACCCTCGGGCGCGGTAATTTTATCGAGCCGGCCGGCCGCGGTGGCGTTGACCTCAAGGGTAATCTTGTCGGTTTCGAGCTCGACCAGGATGTCGTCGAGCGCAACTGCCTCGCCGACCGCCTTGTGCCAGCGCCCGACGGTCGCTTCCGTGACTGATTCGCCCAGCGGCGGAACTTTAATCTCCATGGCAATCCGTCTCCTCAGATCTGCTTCTGGCCCGCGCTCAGGTGCCACGCAGACCCACGCCGCACAAGCGGCGGCCGCCGAATATTGCAATTAGGCCGCGTCCGCGGCCGGCGAGGGCTCGCGACAACCGGATGATACCGCCACCCCGGTTGTCGCGTTGTCCAGATTTGGCCGTGCGCGGGCTCATCGGGCCAATGCCTCGTCGATCAGGGCATCCTGATGTTGCTGGAACTTGGTCACCGTGCCCGATGCGGGCGATGCCTTCTCGCGCCGGCCGACATAATGGGCGCGCACGCCGTTGCGCCCGATCTGGTCGTAGATCGCCTCGAGGCGATCGGCGACGAAGGTCCATGCACCCATGTTGCGCGGCTCTTCCTGGCACCAGACGATTTCGGCGCCAGGATAGCGGATTAGCTCGTGGGTCAGGGGCTCGACGGGGAAAGGGGCGAGCTGCTCGATACGAACCAGCGCAATGTCGCTGATCTGCTTGTCCAAAACCCGGCGCAGCAGGTCGTAATAGACCTTGCCCGAACAGAGCACGACCCGGCGGATCTCCTCGTCCTCGACCGGCGCCGCCGAATCCGGGATCACCCGGTGAAAACTGGTGCCCGGGCCCATCTCGGCAAGGCGCGAGAGGCATAGTTTATGGCGCAGTAGAGATTTGGGCGCCATCACGATGAGCGGCTTGCGAAAGGCGCGATGAAGTTGGCGGCGCAGCAGGTGGAAATAGTTGGCCGGCGTGGTGCAGTTCGCGACCTGGATGTTGTCCTCGGCGAAGAGCTGGAGGTAACGCTCGAGCCGTGCGGAGCTATGCTCGGGGCCTTGGCCCTCGTAGCCGTGGGGCAGCAGCATGACCAGATCGTTCAGGCGCAGCCACTTGCTTTCGCCCGACGCGATGAACTGGTCGATGATGACCTGGGCGCCGTTGGCGAAATCGCCGAACTGTGCCTCCCAGATGGTCAGCGAATTGGGCTCGGTCGAGGCATAGCCGTATTCGAAGCCCAGTACCGCGGCTTCCGAGAGCAGGCTGTCATGGACTTCGTAGAGCGCCTGGCCCCCGCGGATGTGGTTGAGCGGCACGTAGCGCTCTTCGCTGGTTTGGTCGATCAGCACCGAGTGGCGCTGCGAAAACGTGCCGCGCGCGCTGTCCTGGCCCGACAGACGGACGTTGTGGCCCTCGGCCAGCAGACTGCCGAAGGCGAGCGCCTCGGCGGTTGCCCAATCGATGCTCTCGCCGCTCTCGATCATTTTCCGTTTGGCGTCGAGCTGGCGCAGGATCTTGGGGTGGGTCTCGAAGTCCTTGGGCGGACGGGCGATGGCGAGGCCGACCTCATGCAGGGTTTCCAGCGGCGCTGCAGTGGCGCCCCGGCGGTCCGGCGCGTCGATCGTAATGCCTTCCCAGGTGCCTTCCAGCCAGGGCGCCTTCTCGGGCTTGTAGCTCTTCGACACCTCGAGCGCCTGTTCGAGGCGGGCGTGGAACTCGGCCACCATGCGATCGGCGTCCTGGATCTTGAGTTCACCGTTCGCCACCAGTCGCTCGGTATAGATCTGGCGCGTGGTCGGCTGCTCCTCGATCCGGCGATACATCTGCGGCTGGGTGAATTTCGGCTCGTCACCTTCGTTGTGGCCGTGGCGGCGGTAGCAGAAGAGGTCGATGACGATGTCCTTGCCGAAGGTCTGGCGGAACTCGGTGGCGATCCGCGCGACGTGGACTACCGCTTCGGGATCGTCGCCGTTGACGTGGAGGATCGGCGCCTGGACGATCTTGGCGACGTCCGAAGGATAGGGCGAAGAGCGCGAATAGCTCGGGCTGGTCGTAAACCCGATCTGGTTGTTGACGATGATGTGGATGGTGCCGCCCGTGCGGTAGCCGCGCAGCTCCGAGAGATGGAAGGTCTCGGCGACCACGCCCTGGCCGGAAAACGCGGCGTCGCCGTGCAGCAGCAATGCCATCACCTGCTTGCGTTCGGTGTCGCCGCGTAGGCCCTGCTTGGCCCGGGTCTTGCCTTCGACCACCGGATTGACCGCCTCGAGGTGAGAGGGATTGGCGGTCAGCGATAAGTGAATGGTCTTGCCGTTGGGCAACGTGCGGTTGGTCGAGCTGCCGAGGTGATATTTGACGTCGCCCGAGCCCTGGACGTCGTCGGGATAGGCGGATTCGCCCTCGAATTCCGAGAACATCGCCTCGTAGGACTTGCCCATGATGGTGGTCAGCACGTTGAGCCGGCCGCGGTGGGGCATGCCGATGACGATCTCTTCGATACCGAGGTCAGAGCCGGTCTCGATGATCGCCTCCATGGCCGGAACCACGCTTTCGGCGCCCTCCAGCGAGAACCGCTTGTGGCCGAGATATTTGAGTTGCAGGAACCGTTCGAACTCTTCCGCCGCGTCGAGCTGGCGCAGGATGCCGCGCTTGTCGTCGAGATCGAGAACCGGCTTGTTGCGGGTGTTCTCGATGCGTTGCTGCAGCCAGGCTTTCTGCTCGGGATACTGGATATGCATGAACTCGACCCCTACGGTCGAGCAGTAGGTCTGCTTAAGCACGTCGAGCAGTTCGCGCAGGGTCGCAAAATTGAGCCCGAGCACGCCGTCGACGAAGATCGGGCGGTCGTAGTCGGGTTCCGCAAAGCCGTAGCTCGCGGGGTCGAGTTCCGGGTGGTGCTTTTCGCCTTCGAGCTGGAGCGGGTCGAGGTCGGCGATCAGGTGACCGCGCACCCGGTAGGCGCGGATCATCATCAGTGCGCGGATGCTGTAGAGCGTCTCCTGGCGAACCTGCTTGGTGCTCAGCGCCTCGCGCGTGGGTCGTGCGTGCGGCGCGGACCGGCCGTTGCCGTTTGCGCTGCCGGCGTCGTCGAGTTCTTCATCGCTTACGCCGGCTGGCGGCAGGCGAAATTCGAGCTCCTCAAGCACGGTCTTGGGGTCGTCGCCGAGCGACGCGAAGAACGCTCGCCATTCGGCGGGCACCGCGTTGGGCTCCTCGACGAAGCGAGCGTAGAGTCCTTCGATGAAGGCGCCGTTGGCGCCGAACAGAAAGGAGGTTTCGTCGAACCGTGTGGTCATGTTATCCACTGCTTGGGCGGATGCCGCTCTCCCTAAACCGGCACTGCTCGTCCTGATTGTTCACCCTAGGCGCGAACGCTCCCACGACAAATTCTCAATCCGTTGACTCTACGCCCTTTCTTCTTCAGGTAGTCTTAATCGCTCGGGCTGGCGCCAAGGCTCAGCCAGCCAGCCGGTCGACCATAGTACGACCCAGGCTTGCGGGCGAATCGGCGACCGTGACGCCGGCCGATTTGAGCGCCTCGATCTTGTCGCCTGCGGCGCCCTTACCGCCCAAAATTATGGCCCCGGCGTGGCCCATGCGCTGCCCCGGCGGGGCGGTGACCCCGGCGATGAAACCGACCATCGGCTTCTTGAGGCGGCTCGCGGTGTAAAACGCCGCCGCATCTTCCTCCGCAGTACCGCCGATTTCGCCGATCATCAGGATCGCCTCCGTCGCCTCGTCGGCCAGGAAGAGCTCAAGGCAGTCGATGAAATTCGTGCCGCTGACCGGGTCGCCGCCGATGCCGATGCAGGTCGTCTGACCCAGTCCCGTCGCGGTGGTTTGCGCCACCGCCTCATAGGTAAGCGTTCCTGAGCGCGAAACAATGCCTATCCGCCCGGGTTGGTGGATGTGGCCCGGCATGATGCCGATCTTGCACTGCCCGGGCGTGATGACGCCCGGGCAGTTGGGTCCGATGAGCCGGCTTGCCGAGCCTGAAAGCGCGCGGTTTACGCGCACCATGTCGAGCACGGGGATGCCCTCGGTGATGCACACGATCAGCGGCACGGCGGCGTCGATGGCTTCGAGGATGGCGTCGGCGGCAAAGGGTGGCGGCACGTAGATGACGCTGGCGTTCGCCCCGGTCGCGGTCACCGCTTCATCGACGGTATTGAACACCGGACGATCGAGATGGCTGGTGCTGCCCTTGCCCGGGGTCACGCCGCCCACGACCTGGGTGCCGTAAGCAATCGCCTGTTCGGAATGGAAGGTGCCCTGTGTGCCGGTGAAGCCCTGGCAGAGGACCTTTGTCGCGCTATCGACGAGAACCGCCATCAGGAGGCCTTTCCGAGCGCGGCGACGATCTTTTCCGCCGCGTCGCCGAGATCGTCCGCCGAGACGATAGACAGCCCCGAGGCGGCCATGACCGCCTTGCCCTGCTCGACGTTCGTACCTTCGAGCCGGACTACCAATGGCACGGTAAGGCTCAACTCGCGCGCTGCCTCGACGACACCTTCAGCAATCACGTCGCAGCGCATGATGCCGCCGAAGATGTTGACCAGGATGCCTTCCACGTTGGGGTCTGAGAGAATCAGCTTGAACGCGGTGGCGACCCGACCCTGGGTGGCGCCGCCGCCGACATCGAGGAAGTTGGCGGGCTCGCCGCCGTGGAGCTTGATGATGTCCATGGTCGCCATGGCGAGGCCCGCACCGTTGACCATGCAACCGATGTTACCGTCGAGATTGACGTAAGAGAGCTCGTGCTTCGCCGCCTCGCGCTCGGTGGGGTCTTCCTCGCTCTCGTCGCGAAGGGCTGAGACTTCCGGGTGGCGGTAGAGCGCGTTGTCGTCGAAATTCATCTTGGCGTCGAGCGCGACGAGTTCGCCGTCGTTGGTGACCACCAGCGGGTTGATTTCAAGCAGGCTGGCATCGAGCGCGACAAACGCGTCGTAGAGCCCGGCTACAAACTTGCCCGTGGCCTTGACCGAGGCGCCTTCGAGCCCGAGCGCGAAAGCGATCTTGCGAGCGTGGAACGGTTGCAGGCCGATCGCGGGGTCGATCACGGCGTGGTGAATCTTCTCCGGGGTCTTGGCCGCGACCTCCTCGATTTCCATGCCGCCCTCGGTCGAGACCATGAAGGTGACCCGGCCGCTCGCTCGGTCGATGACACAGCCGAGGTAGAGCTCGCGGGCGATGTCGCAGCCCTGCTCGATATAAACCCGGTGAACTTCCTTGCCAGAGGGACCGGTCTGGTGCGTAACCAAGACTTGGCCGAACATGGTCCGCGCGAGTTCTGCGGCCTCGGCGGCGGATTTCGCGAGCTTCACGCCGCCCGCCTTGCCCCGCCCGCCCGCATGGATCTGCGCCTTGACCACCCACACTGGACCGCAGAGCTCTGCGGCGGCGGCCTCGGCCTCTTCGGGGTCGGTCAGCGCAACACCCGGCAGCACGGCGACCCCGTAGCCGGCGAGCAGCTCTTTCGCCTGATGCTCGTGGATGTTCATGCTTTGGGCACGTTGCGCGATGGGGCGGACCAATGGACCGGCCGGGCCGGTGAAGACCACGCCCGTTATATCACTCGCGCGTGGCCGTGCAAGCCGTGAGGGACTGGGTTGCTTACGCCGTCTTGTAGCGGAAGGAGAGCTTGAGCTCGCCCGCGGTGTGGACGATGGCGGCGAGGCAGTTGGGCACCTTCTCTGTACGCAGGGAGATTGCGAAGACGGCAATGTACTGATCGCCGTCGCCCCTTCCACCTTGCCCGCGTTCACCCGCACGATGTTGGCGCCGTGTTCGTCGAGCAAGGCGGTGAATTTTGCGATAAATCCCGGCCGGCCCTGGCCCGAGAGGACGATCCGGTGGGTCACCCGGCTCGACGGTCCGCGCCGCGCCTTCATCTGGAAGTCGGCCACCTTAAGCCCGCCCGCAGCGAACTCGGGCATGGCCTGCAGCGTACCTTCCACTTCGCTCAAGCTCGCCTGATCGCTGCTTTCAGATCCGGCCCGGTCTTGCCCGGCTTGGCTGCCGGCCGTATGCAGGTCCCAGGAGGGGTTTGGCCCTGCATTCAGAAGAATATCCTCCGTTAGAGTTGCCGGACCGCGTCGACCAAACCCTGGACGGCACGAACCGAGCGCTTGAAGGCAGCGCGCTCCTTGACGTCGAGCTTGATCTCGACGATCCGTTCGATGCCCCGGGCGCCGATTACGGCGGGTACTCCGACATAGAGGTCCTTCACGCCGTATTCGCCGTTGAGCTGGGCGGCGCAGGGCATGACCCGCTTCTTGTCCTTCAGATAGGACTCCGCCATGGCGATCGCAGCGGACGCCGGCGCATAGAAGGCCGAGCCGGTCTTGAGCAGGCCGACAATTTCGGCACCGCCGTCGCGGGTGCGCTGGACGATGGCGTCGAGCTTTTTCTGGGTCGTCCAGCCCATCTTGATCAGATCAGGAAGAGGAATGCCTGCGACCGTCGAGTAGCGGGGCAGCGGGACCATGCTGTCGCCGTGACCGCCTAGGACGAAGGCGGTGACGTCCTCGACCGAAACGTCGAATTCCTCGGCGAGGAAATAGCGAAAGCGCGCGGAATCGAGCACACCCGCCATACCGACGACGCGGCGTGCCGGCAAGCCGCTCTTCTTGCGCAGCAGCCAGACCATGGCGTCGAGCGGGTTGGTAATGCAGATGACGAAGGCATTGGGGCAGTGTTTTTTGATCCCCTGGCCCACCGAGCCCATGACCTTCGAGTTGATGGCGAGCAGGTCGTCGCGGCTCATGCCGGGTTTACGCGCTACGCCCGCGGTGACGATGACCACGTCGGCGCCCTTGATGGCGGCGTAGGACTTGGCGCCAGTGAGACGGGAGTTGAAGGATTCGACCGGCGAACTTTGGGCCAGGTCGAGGGCCTTGCCCTGGGGCACGCCGTCGATGATGTCGAAGAGCACGACGTCGCCCAGCTCTTTCAATCCCGCCAGGTGGGCGAGCGTACCGCCTATGTTGCCCGCGCCGATCAGCGCGATCTTGTTCCGTGCCATGATGCCTCGCAGCTCTGGAATTTCATTTTTCCCGGCCCCGGCCGGGCAGGCAAGGCACCGCCTGAGACCGATGCCAGCTAACTACTCCCTTTCCCAGCCCGCCGCAAGGGAATGGGGGGTGAACCAGTGGCCATCGAGCCCGTCGGGGCGCTCCCCCAGCGCCATCCCGGCATCGTGCGGCAGGGCGATCAGGTGGGCGGCAAAGGTACGGCAATCGCTGCTCCGGAAGCCGGTCACGGGGATGCGGGCACCAGGCGCGAATTCGAGCCGGCGTGCCAGCGCGCATTCGTCGCCGTCGGGTCAGGCAAAGACGGTTTGGGGCGGTAGCCTGCGGGTTAGCCTGTCGATATGCCAGTGTGTGCGTTTGGTGGGTGCGAGGTGGCGCGCGATCCGTGCATGTAAGTCCCCCTACCCCTTCGCGCTTCCCGCGTAGGCGTAGGGTCCGTGCGCGAGGCGAACCCTGCCCAACCGGTCCACGGGGCCGAGCGCAAGGGGAGTGGCAAGGTCGAATAGCAGTGGGTAGGCGTCGGGCAGGGCGGGCAGGTCCGCAATCGCGTCCGTCCCGCCCGTCATGGCCACTACTTCATGGTCGGCATGATGAATTCGGCGCCGGTGCGGATGCCCGACGGCCAGCGCGCCGTGACTGTCTTGGGCTTGGTGAAGAAGCGCACCCCTTCGGGCCCGTGCGTGTTCGAATCCCCGAACATCGAGCGTTTCCAGCCGCCGAAGCTGTGAAATGCCATCGGCACCGGGATAGGCACGTTCACACCCACCATGCCGATCTGGACGCGGCTCGCGAAGTCGCGCGCCGCGTCGCCGTCGCGGGTGAAGATTGCCGTGCCATTACCGAATTCGTGGTCGTCGACCAGCGCGAGCGCACTCTCGTAGTCTGGCGCGCGCACCACCGAGAGCACGGGGCCGAAGATCTCTTCCTTGTAGATTGACATCTCGGGCTTGACCTCGTCGAACAGGCAGGGGCCCATGAAATAGCCGTTCTCGTAACCCTGCAGCGAAAGATCGCGGCCGTCGACCACGAGCTTGGCGCCCTCGGCGACACCCGCATCGACGTAGCCCTTAACCTTCTCGAGATGGGCGCGGCTGACCAGCGGGCCCATCTCGACCGAGGGGTCGATGCCCGGACCCACCTTGATCGATTCCATGCGCGGGGTGAGCCGCTCGATCATCGCGTCGCCCACCGGGTCGACCGCGACGAGCACGGAGACCGCCATGCAGCGTTCGCCCGCGGAGCCGTAGGCGGCGCCGATCAGCGCGTCGGTCGCCTGGTCGAGGTCGGCGTCGGGCATCACGATCATGTGGTTCTTGGCACCACCAAGCGCCTGCACGCGCTTGCCGTTGGCCGCGCCGGTTGCATAGATGTATTCCGCGATGGGCGTCGAGCCGACGAAGCTGATCGAGGAGACGTCGGGGTCGGTGAGCAACGCATCGACCGCCTCCTTGTCGCCGTTGACCACGTTGAACACGCCCTCGGGTAACCCGGCTTCGAGCGCCAGTTCGGCGAGGCGCAGCGGCAGGGAGGGGTCTTTTTCCGAAGGCTTGAGCACGAAGGCGTTGCCGCAGGCAATCGAGAGCGGGAACATCCAGAGCGGGATCATGGCCGGGAAGTTGAACGGCGTAATACCCGCGCACACGCCGAGCGGCTGGCGCACGGAGAAGCTGTCGACGTTGGTGCCGACGTTCTCGGTAAAGTCGCCCTTGAGCAAATGGGGAATGCCGCAGGCGAACTCGACGACCTCGAGGCCGCGGGTGATCGAGCCCTTGGCATCGTCGACGGTCTTGCCGTGCTCGGACGTGACGATCCGGGCGAGATCGTCCATGTGGCGCTCGATCAGTTCCTTGAACTTGAACATGACCCGTGCGCGGCGCACCGCGGGCACCGCCGCCCAGGCGGGTTGGGCCGCGCGCGCGGAAGCGACGACGGCGCGGACCTCGGCGGTGTTGGCGAACGGGACCCGGGCGGTCACCTCGCCCTTAGCCGGGTCGAAGATGTCGCCGAAGCGGCCGCTGGTCCCTTCCAGGGGTTTGCCGTCGACATAATGATGGAGCGTGTTGGTCATGGCCTCTCTCCCGTCAGGCGCGCGCGCGTCGAGGTGACGCGCCTATCGGCGCGAATACTGCTTATTCGAAAGGAGGAATAGCCGCGTCAGAGACGCTCGACCAGCATTTTCTTGATCCCGGCGATCGCTTTTGCCGGATTGAGCGATTTCGGGCAGGTCTTCGTGCAGTTCATGATGGTGTGGCAACGGTAGAGCCGGAAGGGGTCTTCCAGTTCGTCAAGCCGCTCGCCCGTCCCTTCATCGCGGGAATCGACCAGCCAGCGATAAGCCTGGAGCAGGATCGCGGGGCCGAGATAGCGTTCCGAATTCCACCAGTAGCTCGGGCAACTCGTGGAGCAGCAGGCGCACAGCACGCATTCGTAAAGCCCGTCGAGCTTGGCCCGGTCTTCGGGGCTCTGCAGCCGCTCCTTGCCCGAGGGCGGCGGTTCCTTGCTCTGCAGCCAGGGCTTGATCAGCGAGAGCTGGGCATAGAAATCGGTGAGATCGCCAACCAGGTCCTTGACCACGCTGAGATGGGGCAGGGGGTAGATCTTGACATCACCCTTTATCTCGTCGATCGGTTTGATGCAGGACAGCGTGTTGGTGCCGTCGACGTTCATGGCGCAACTGCCGCACACGCCCTCGCGACACGAGCGGCGGAAGGTGACGGTCGGGTCGGTCTCGCTCTTGATCTTGATCAGGGCGTCGAGCACCATCGGGCCGCAATCGTCGAGGTCAAGCCCGAAGGTATCGACCCGCGGGTTCTGGCCGTCGTCCTGGTTCCAGCGATAGATGTGGAAGCGGCGCACGTTCTTGGCACCGGCGGGCGCCGGGTGCTTTTTACCCTTGCCTATCTTGGAGTTCTTGGGCAGTGCGAATTCGACCATCGCATTAATCCTCGCTCAGTAGACCCGGGGCTTGGGCGGCAGGGTCTGGACTTCGTCGGTCAGCGTGTGCATGTGGACCGGCCGGTAGTCGACGGTGCAGGCGCCCGTATCGTCGACCCAGGCCAGGGTGTGCTTGATCCAATTCTCGTCGTCGCGGTCCGGGAAATCCTCGCGTGCGTGCGCGCCGCGGCTTTCCTTACGCTGGCAGGCCGAATGCATGGTCACGACCGCCTGGCGCATCAGGTTGTCGAGCTCGTAGGTCTCGACCAGGTCGGAATTCCAGATCATCGAGCGGTCGGTGACCGCGAGGTCGCCGAGCCCCTTCCAGACCTCGGCCATTTGGCGCACGCCCGCTTCGAGGGTCTCGCCGGTGCGGAAGACAGCTGCGTATTCCTGCATGGTGTTCTGCATGCTCAGGCGCAGCTCAGCGGTCGGGGTGCCGCCGTTGGCATGGCGCAGGCCATCGAGCTTGGCGACCGCTTCGTCGCCGGCCGAGCCTGAGAGCGGCTTGTGGGGCGCGTTGGGCTTAACCAGTTCGGCGGCGCGAATCGCCGCGGCGCGACCGAAAACGACGATGTCGAGCAGCGAATTGGCGCCCAGGCGGTTTGCCCCGTGGACCGAGACGCTGGCCCCCTCGCCGATCGCCATGAGGCCGGGCACGACGGCACCCGGGTCGCCGTCTTTGGGGCAAACTACTTCGCCCATGTAGTTGGTCGGAATGCCGCCCATGTTGTAGTGCACTGTAGGCAGGACGGGCACTGGCTGCGTCGCCATGTCGACGCCGGAGAAGATGCGCGCGGTCTCGGATATGCCCGGCAGACGCTCCTCGATCAGGCTGGCGTCGAGATGGTCGAGGCGCAGATACATGTGGTCCTTCTTGGGCCCGACGCCCCGGCCCTCGCGAATTTCGATGGTGATCGCCCGGCTGACCACGTCGCGGCTCGCGAGGTCCTTGGCGTTGGGCGCGTAGCGCGGCATGAAGGCCTCGCCCTCGGAGTTTTCCAGGAACCCGCCTTCGCCGCGAGCCGCCTCGCTCATCAAACAGCCCGCGCCGTAAATTCCCGTGGGGTGGAACTGGACGAATTCCATGTCCTGGAGCGGCAGGCCGGCGCGCAGCGCCATGGCGTTGCCGTCGCCCGTGCAGGTGTGCGCCGAGGTGCAGTTGAAGTAGGTCCGCCCGTAGCCCCCGGTGGCAAGCACCACCATATGGGCGCGGAAGCGGTGGAGTGTGCCGTCGTCGAGGTTCCAGGCCATGACGCCGCGGCAGACGCCCTCGTCGTCCATGATCAGGTCGAGCGCGAAATATTCGACCATGAAGCGGGCGTCGTATTTGAGCGACTGCTGGTAGAGGGTGTGCAGGATGGCATGGCCGGTGCGGTCGGCGGCTGCGCAGGTGCGGTGAACCTCGCCCTCGCCGTAGTTGACCGATTGGCCGCCGAAGGCGCGCTGGTAGATTCTGCCGTCCTCGGTGCGCGAGAAGGGCACGCCGGCATGTTCGAGCTCGAGCACCGCCTCGGGCGCCGCGCGGCACATATATTCGATCGCGTCCTGGTCGCCCAGCCAGTCCGAGCCCTTGACCGTGTCGTACATATGAAAGCGCCAGTCGTCGTCTTCCATGTTGCCGAGTGCCGCGTTCATGCCGCCCTGGGCGGCGACCGTGTGACTGCGCGTGGGGAACACCTTGGTGATGCAACACGTGGTCAGCCCCGCTTGCGCCATGCCCATGGTGGCACGCAGGCCCGCGCCGCCGGCGCCGACGACGACGACGTCATATTCGTGTTCGGTGATGGGATAGGCCTCAGGCATGGGTTCTCAGCCTCCCAGGGCGAGCTTGAGTACGGAGACGATGCAGGCCGTCGCCAACACGGCGCAGCCCAGTGTCACCTTCACCTGCAGCCAGGTATGCCACAGCCGGCTATGGACGTAGTCCTCGATCACCACCTGCATGCCGAGCTTGGCGTGGTAGAAGCCCGCGAGGATCAGCAGGATCATCAGGGTGCAGGAAATCGGGCCGGACAGCCAGTCGATCAGCTCAGCCCGGCTGGCCCTGAACAGGTACCACAGCGAGGCGACGAACCAGATCGTGAGGGGCACGAGCAGCAGGGCAGTGAGGCGCTGCATCCACCAGTGATGCACGCCCTCCTTGGCCGAACCGAGGCCGTGAACCCGCTTCGCCGGTGTCTTGATGCTCATCTCACCACACTCCCAGGCCGAACAGCAGGCCAAGCGCCCAGGACAGCCCCGTGAGGCCGAGCGAGGCCAGCACCACCAGCCAGCCCGAAACGTAGGCGCAGCGCAGCTCGAAGCCCAGCCCGAGATCCCAGAACAGGTGTCGGATGCCGTTGCACAGGTGAAAGAACAACGCGTAAGAAAAGCCCAAGAGCAGCGCGTAGCCCAGCCACGAGGTCAAGAACCACTGCGCGCAATCGTACCAGCTCTGGCCCGCGGCGGCCGAGACCAGCCAGTAGGAGAGCAGCAATAGCCCGGCCGTGAGAAACACGCCGGTCAGCCGGTGCAGGATCGACAGCATCGAGGTGAGCTGCGGCCGGTAGACCTGCAGGTGCGGCGAAAGCGGACGATTACTTGGATCCATGGACGGGCCTCGCCGTGGGCAGGGAGTTCCTACTCCCCTTGCCATTCTGCTTCCGACTTAACACCGTTCCAAATAGCCCGTCAATGTGCGGGTGGGGGTAGGGGCGCTCTGCCCGCTCGTGCCGCTGGCCGCGGCCCCGTTCTATCCCTACAATCTCGCCTTGGCAGTTGGGCCGGGTCCCGGAGTGCAAGAGAAGAACAATGACGCCGCTTTCGATTCTCGACCTTGCGCCCGTGCTGAAGGGCGGCACCCTCGCGCAGACCTTCGCAAATTCCGTCGACCTTGCGCAGCATGGGGAAGCCTGGGGCTATGGCCGGCTCTGGCTCGCCGAGCATCACAATATGCCGGGTATCGCCAGCGCCGCGACGGCGCTCGTGATCGGCCAGGTTGCTGCGGCGACGAAGACGATTCGCGTCGGCGCCGGCGGCGTCATGCTGCCCAACCATTCGCCCATCATGGTGGCCGAGCAGTTCGGCACCCTCGAGACCCTTTACCCCGGGCGGATCGACCTGGGGCTGGGCCGCGCGCCGGGCGCCGACCAGCCGACCGCGCAGGCGCTGCGCCGCCACGGCGATACGGACGTCAACGCGTTTCCCCGCGACGTGGTCGAGCTGCAGTATTATTTTCGCGAGCCCGAGCCCGGCCAGCGGGTCCGCGCGGTGCCCGGCGCAGGGCTCGACGTGCCTATCTGGATTTTGGGCTCGAGCCTGTTCGGCGCCCAGCTCGCCGCCGCGCTGGGCCTGCCTTATGCCTTTGCTTCCCACTTCGCACCCGCCGCTCTGATGCAGGCGATCGAGGCTTATCGAACCTCGTTCAAACCTTCCGACCAGCTGGATGCGCCCTACGTCATGCTCGGCGTCAACGTTTTCGCCGCCGACACCGACGCGGAAGCGCACCTGCTGCGAAGCTCGCAAGAGCAGGCGATCCTGAGCCACGAGACCGAGCCGCTCGATCCGCCGAAAGCGGGCTTCATGGCAACCATCGAACCCGCCGCGCGCCAGCATATCGATCGCATGATGGAATGTTCCGCTACTGGCTCGCCCGAGATGGTCAAGCGCTGGCTTGCCGATTTCGTCGCCAGGACCGGCGCCGACGAAATCATGGTCCAGTCGCAAATCTATGATCACGATGCCCGCTTGCGGTCGTACGAAATCCTGGCGGATGTGTGGGGATGACGGGGTAGGGGCCGCGCCAGCGGCGAACAATACTCGTTTCAAGAATATCGTCGCGGATTTCGACGCGGGTGAAGATGCCCCGGAGCAGCCGGCTTAAGGTCAGTACGATGGCGATGCCGGCAATCATCGCGAGGTAGGCGGGCAGTGCATGGGGTGAGAATCCCGGAATGCCGTGATGCATCAGGGCGTCATTGCCGCCCGCTGCCATATCCCCTCCCAAACCCATAAGCAGGCCACCGGCTCCGTTGACCGCTCAGGCGAGGCGCCGGTTGCCAGTTGAGGGCGAAGCTGTGGTGTTGCCAGGCGGAAATAGCCATGCCCGCGATGACCGCGGCGAACAGGCTCCAGATCAACCCCGAGGGTCTCGGGTCCGCGACCGCGAGAGAGCCGATTCCCCGCCCCAGGACGTTGCTATAGGCCCAGGGACCGTGGAGCGCATAAAGAGCCCCGCTGCTTAAGCCCAGCAGGGCGGCCGCCGTGGAAAGCCGGTTGTAATCCGAAAAGATCAAGGTCCTGAAAGGGACGTGCTGTCGCCGGGTTCGCCACAGGCGCAGGATCTCCCAGACCACCCACAGGCCAAGCCCCGCGATCAGCACGACCGGCCCAGGGCCCGGACATGGCGTAAGGGCTAGTGGCCGGGGCGTGGGGTGCGAAGGCGCTCGACTGTTTCAAGGCGATGTAGATCCAGACGCCGGCGCAAGAGGCGGTGAGGGTCACCACCCTCCGAAGTTGGCCGTTGCCGAGTTTCCACAGGGTCGAGATCGCATAGCCGCCGTTGAGCATCGCGCCGACCCCAAAGACGAAGCCGCCTGCGACGGTAACGCCCGAGAGATGCCAGAGCGGGCCCGCCGACAGTGCTTCGGGATAAAACGCGATCAACGGCAGGGTGACGACCAGGGCCCAGAGCATGATCTTGACGAAGCTCGCCAGCAGATGGGCGCGCCCGGTACTCAAAACTTCGGCCACCGCCAGCACCGTGCACATGCTCGAGCGGTGCGCGGCAAAGCCCAGCGCGTGGGCAAGGACCAGCGAAATCAATAGAATCACAATGGTCATGCGCGCGAGAAGACACTGCCGCGCAGGCGCGGTCGAATGAGTGCTGCTCAATTCGTTGTTATGACCGCGTTATCGATGGCGCAAGGATAGTGGACTCCGCCGATGCAGGCCCGGCCATGGTCGGCGAGAGCCTGATGATCTCGGCCTTCAGGGATTTGCAAGACCAAGCTATGCTGTTCGACAGGGCCGCTTCGTCAGGCGCGAGGGCTTAAAGGGGGAATAGCAATGAAATCGTCAATTCTGATTTCTACGCTCGCGATCTGTTCGTTCCTGGCGTCGACCAGCATGGCCGGCGAAAAGGCGCATTGGGGCTATAGTGGTGCTGAAGGGCCCGACCATTGGGCTGATCTGGATGCGGCCTATGGTGTTTGTTCGGGCGGCCGGAACCAGTCGCCGATTGACCTTGCGGGGTTAGTCGATGCGGAACTCGCCGCGGTCGAGTTCAGCTATGGCGCGAACGCGACGGAAATTCTCAACAACGGCCACACGGTCCTGGATAACTTCCCAACGGGCAATTCAATTACGACGGGGAGGCAACGCTCCGAGCTCAAGCAGGTTTATTTTCATGCGCCGGGCGAGAACACCGTTGAGGGCCGATCGTTCGCCATGGAGGCGTATTTCGTCCATGCGGACGGCGACGGCAATCTGGCCGTGATCGGCGTCATGCTTGATACCGGCGAGGAAAACGAAGCGCTGGCCGCGCTCTGGCGCCAGATGCCGGAAGAAGAGGGCGTTCGTTATGCGCTTAGCTCGGGTTTTGGAGCGCTGAACCTGTTGCCCGACGGCAAGGCCTATTACCGGTTCAATGGGTCGCTGACGACACCGCCCTGTTCCGAAGGTGTGTGGTGGCATGTCATGAAAGATCCGGTTTCGGTTTCCGAGGAGCAGGTCAACGTATTCCTGCATGCGGTCCATCACGCCAACAATCGGCCGGTCCAGCCCGTCAATGCCCGTCCGATATCGAAATAGCGGGTCGGTAGGGTCCCATGAAAAAACAACATGTCTGGCCCGAGGGTCATTGGAATTGGCCAATCCCGGTCAGTCACAAGCACGGGGTGCGTTGCGGGCAGATGATATTCGTCGGCGGGCAGGTCGATTTGACGCCCGAGGGCGCGGCCTGCAATGCGGGCGATCTCGACGCCCAGACCCCCAACGCCATGGCAGCGTTCGGGCGGGTGCTGGGCGATCTCGATGCAGAGTTCAACGATCTCGTCAAACTGCTCTGCTTTTACGTCAATGACGGCTCGGTCGACGAGACCGCGTTCCTGGGCGCCGTTGCCGCCTGCTTGCCCCTAGGCACGAAATGTGCGGTGACGGCCGTGCCCGTGCCCTATCTCGCCTATCCGGGCATGGCAGTGGAAATCGAGGGCATCGCCATGCGCGGCGAGGCCGGCGAAGCGCTATCGCGCATCCATGTGGACGGCTCGTCGGGTCTTGCGTACCTGCCCGCGCCGTTCGTCCACGCGCTGCAATGCGCCGAGATGATTTTTGTGTCCGGCCAGTCGCCCGTGACCGAGACGGGCGAGGTCCTGTTTGCCGGCGACGTCGTGACCCAGACCAAGCAGGTTATGAAGCAGCACGCCGCGTTGCTGGGCGCCTTGGGTGCCGACCTCGACGACGCGGTCAAGCTTAACCGCTGGTATGTCGGTCACGGTACCGAAGCGGACTTCGAGCCCGCGGCACTGGCCTGCGGCGCGCATTTCGCCGAGCCCGGGCCTTGCGGCACGGGCATTCCCATTCCGCGTCATGCCGCGCCGGGTCAGCAGATCAAGATCGAACTCGTCTGCATGCGCAGTGAGGACGGCGCGCGCCTCGCACGGCGACACGTCTGGCCCGAGAGCCTGTGGGACTGGACCATCGATCTGCCCTACAAGCACGGCCTGAAATGCCACGACATGATCTTTGTGGGCGGCCAGGTCTCGCTCGATAAAGAGGGGCACGCGGTTGCTCCCAACGAACTTGGCGCCCAGACTCGCACGGCCATGACCCATATCGGCACGATCCTCGGCGAACTGGGTGCGAATTACGACGATGTCTGCAAGGTGATCGCCTATTATGAGGGCGAGTGCGGCCAGGACACGCTGCACGAAAACCTCGCCGTCCGCTCGGCCTGCTTTGCCGAGCCCGGTCCGGCGGCCACGGGCATCCCGTTCCCGAGGCTCGCCTATCCCGGAATGGTGATAGAGATCGCCGTGATCGCCATGACGGAACCGGATAAGGATTAGCTCATTTGCAGTTTCGCTTTATGGAGTAGAGCTAACCGACGTTCAGGCGCCACTAAGGCTCGGTCGCGCTCAATCGCCGTGAGGGCTGGTACCGCATCAGCGGTGGCTCGCACTTGCGGGATTGCGAAATTCGAGTGACCTACGGTCATCCGATTTCGCCTTAATTCTCGCGCTTGTGGGTCACCGCGTGGGCGGTGCGGGTGACCAGCCAGATGCTGAGCATCAGCAGGGCCAGCGCGCCCCACACCCAGGGGCTGTGGCGCTCGGCGAAGAACAGAATGCCCCAACCGACGCCCGCCAGGGTCGCCAGATAGTCGAACAGGCTCAGGTAAACCGCGTCGGCGACCCGCGCGATTTCCATGCCGAAACACCAGACCACTCCCATCGTCGGCATGACCACGAGCAATGAGATTTGGGCTGTATCGAGCGGCCCGTCGAAGGCCCAGGCGCCGTGGACCCACAGCATTAGGGGCAAGATCAGCAGCGCGGCGAGGCACAAGATGCCGGCCGCGAACTGCACCGGCGTGGTGTCGGGCGGCCTCAGCCGCACCGCGCCGATATTGCCGATCCCGAGTCCCAGCGGTGCAGCAAGCGCGACCAGAACCCAGAGCGCCATGCCGGGCTCGGGCAGGCTGGTCTCGGGCAACAGGATCAGCAACACGCCTGCAATGCCGAGCGCGAGGCCGGCGAGACGCCACAGGTTGAAACGCTCCATGCGTAGAGCCAGCACGATCAGCAGGGTCATGATAGGGGATGACGAAACGGTCAGGCTCACTATCCCGGCGGGCAGCTTGGGGGCGACGAAGGCAAAAATCACCGGCGGAACCAATCCGCCCGTCACAGCCATGGCGAGATAGGAGAGGCCGTGACGCGGGCTCCACCGGGGCAACCGACGCCGGAGGGCACAATAGGCCAAGACGCAGAGCGCGGCGCCGAAAACTTGCCAAAACGCGAAGGCGAGGAACGGTACGCCGCCGGTGATGGAAAGCCGGGTCAGCGAAAAGATCAGGCCAAAGAGCACGCCCGTGGTAATGAGCAGGCTCAGCGCGTAGAGCCGGCGCGAAGGGCCTTCCTGCTCCTGATCGGTCATGTTCGGGTGCCCGTCAGGCCCGGCGCGGCATCAGCGCCCAGTAGTCGAGGTCGAGTACCACGGCCTCGTGGTAGCTCTTCGGCTCGATCCGGTCGGGAAAATCGCTGCAGGCATGGTCCTTTGCCGCCACGAGGCGCAGGCGGATCGCACCGACGTCGTCGCGTCCCGCAAGTTTGGCCTTTTCGACCACCTCGCTCCAGGCATAGATCGTATCGCCCGCGAAGCTCGGCGCGACATGGCGCCCGGCGTTGATTGCGGCGATGTGAAAGGCGTTGGCCAGGCCGTTGAACGAGAGCGCGCGCGCGAGGCTGATGATGTGGCCGCCATAGACGATGCGCCTCCCAAACCGGCCGGCTGCCTCGACATGTTGGTTGAAATGCACCCGCGCGGTGTTCTGGTAGAGCTTGGCTGCCATCATATGCTCGGCATCTTCGATGGTGATCCCGTCTACGTGGTCGATTTTTTCGCCCGCCTCGAAGTCGCCCCACAGGTGGGGCGAGCCCGCGAGGGCGGTGTCGTAGGCTTCGAAATGCAGCCCATCGGTGAGAATCAGATCGCTTGGCGCCACCAAATCGGGCAGCTCAGGCACCACCGGCTCGGGTGCGGGCGCGCCCTGGTCGCGCTTGGGCACCATCACCCAGCGGTAGAAGTCGAGCACCGTTTCGGCCCGCTGGTTGACGCCCGAGGTGCGGACATAGACGACGCCGGTCTTGGCGTTAGAATTTTCCTTCACGCCGACCACCGTTGAGCACGCCGAGAGGGTATCGCCCGCATAGACCGCCGCGCCGAAACGCAGGCCCGCATAGCCGAGGTTTGCGATGGCGTTCAAGGAGACGTCGGGCACCGACTTGCCGAACACCAGGTGAAACACCAGTAAATTGTCGACCGGTGCCGCGGCGAAGCCCAGACTCTGTGCAAAGGGCTCCGAGCTGTGGAGTGCGAAGCGCGCTCCCGTCAGCGCCGTGTAGAGCGCCGCGTCGCCCGCCGTGACCGTGCGCGGGGTGGCGTGGATCAGCTCGGTGCCGGCCGCGAAGTCTTCGAAGAATGATCCCGTCGCGGTCTTGCTCATGGCTGTCTTTTCATCCGCTCGCGTTCAGCTCGCCGCGGCGGCCTCGTTGGCGGCCTCCAGTTCGGTGATGGCTTCGGCCAGCACGATCTGGCGGCGTGCGGCCTCGATATGGAGGTTTTCGATCAAGCGGCCGTCGACCACCACGACACCCTTGCCCTCGGCCTCCGCTTCCGCGTGGGCCTGGATGATGCGGTGCGAGAAGCCGACTTCGTCCTCGCTCGGCGCAAAGGCGGTGTTGGTCGGATCGACCTGCTTGGGATGGATCAGAGATTTTCCGTCGAAGCCGAATTCCACACCCTGTTGGCAGGATTTGAGGAAGCCTTCGTCGTCGCTCAGGTTGAGGTGGACGCCGTCGATCACCGCAATTCCCACGGCGCGCGCGGCGAGCACGCAGGTCGACAGGCTGGCGAGGAAGGGCAAGCGCAACGTCGTATGGCTCGCATGGAGGTCCTTGGCGAGGTCCGAGGTGCCCATGACGAAGCCGCCGAGCCTGCGGCTGGCCCCCGCGATTCGCTCGGCGTGCAGGATGCCGAGGGGGGTTTCCATCATGCACCAGACCAGCATGCTATCGGGCGCCCCGTTGACGTCGAGGACGTTGAGCATCGAGCGCACGATACCGGGTCCCTCGACCTTGGGCAGTAGTACGCCGTCGGCGCCGCTGCGTGCGGCGGCCACGATGTCATCGTGGCCCCAGGGCGTGGCCAGCCCGTTGACCCGGATCAGGACCTCGCGCCCGCCATAGCCGCCGGTGCGTACCGCGTCGCACACTTGCGCACGCGCCTCGTCCTTAGCGTCGGGGGCGACCGAATCCTCAAGATCGAGGATCAGCGTGTCGGCGGGCAGTATCTTGGCCTTTTCCAGCGCGCGGGCATTCGAGCCCGGCATATAAAGTACGCTGCGGCGTGGTCTAACGCGGCCCGGCATTTTTTGGGTCTCCCTGTGTTTGCTCCCCCACTTGCGCGCTAAACTATAGCCGAGTTCAGCACCTCGCAAGGCTCGGCCCCGATCCGGCGGGGCGGGGCGGGAAGGACAAACCAGGATGGCTATTCTCTCGATCCAGTCCCAGGTCTCGGTCGGCCACGCGGGCAACAGTGCGGCGGTGTTCCCGATCCAGCGCCTCGGCCTCGAGGTCTGGCCCGTGAACACGACCCTGCTCTCAAATCACCGGGGCTTCCCCCGCTGGCGGGGCTTCACCCCCGACGCGGTGCAGCTTGCCGATATCCTGCTCGGGATCGAGCAGCACGGCGCGCTCGAAGCGTGCCGCGCGGTTCTGGTGGGCTACCTGGGTGGCGCACCCCAGGCGGAGGTCATCGCCGAGGCGGTCTCCAAGGTTCGCATGGCGAACGCCGATGCGTTGTTCTGCCTCGACCCTGTGATGGGCGAGAAGGAGGCCGGCCTCTATGTGGATGCCGGTATTCCCGAGATCATCACCGACCGGCTGCTGCCGCTCGCCGACATTCTTACCCCCAACCCATTCGAGCTCGAATATCTCTCAGGGTTGCCCGTGGAAACCCTCGATCAGGCGCTGAGCGCCGCCGATTCGCTCCGCAAGCGAGGGCCCGAGATCGTAATTTGCACCTCCTACGCGCTGGCGGGCGAGGCACTCGACCGGGTTGCTACGTTGGCGGTTTCGGGCGTGGGTGCCTGGCGGGTCGAGACGCCGTTCTTTAAGATTTCCGACCATCTCTCGGGCACGGGCGACGCCTTCGCGGCGATCTTCCTGGCGCGCTATCTCGATACGGGCTCGGTGCCGTGCGCGTTGTCTTATGCGGTCTCGACGGTCTACGGCCTGATTCGCGCCACTCTCGAGACCGATGCAAGCGCGGACGAGCTTCACCTCATCACCGCACAGGAAGAAATCGTCGCGCCGTCAATCTGCTTCGAGGCCGAGACCGTGCGCTAGGGACTGGTTTTGCACCACGCCCGCCACATCTCGCGGAGGGCCGTTTCGAAGCTTGCCGCGAACCCGGTCTCGTCGGTCAGCGGCGAGGTGCGCATCCGCTCGCGCATGCCGTCGCGCATCGCTGCGAGCCGCGCTGGATCGCCGGCCAGCGCGGCAGCGATCTCGACATAACCTTCCTGGCTGTTGGCGGTCAGTTCGTCCATTCTCAACTGACCGAGCAGGCTGGCCCCGACCCGGCCGACATGGCGCGCGCCCGCAAGCGTAACGACGGGCACGCCCATCCATAGGGCCTCGCAGGTTGTCGTGGTGCCTGTGTAGGGCGTGCTGTCGAGCGCGATGTCGATTTCGCGGTAGCGATCGAGATGATCGGCGAGCTGTTCCTCGAAGCCACGCAGGGCGACATGCCCCGCCGTTATGCCCCGTCTGCCAAGGGCTTCGAGCAAGTCTTTGTGCACCGCTGGATCGTCCAGCGCCACGGTCTTGATGACGAGGCGTGCCTCGGGCAGGCGCGCGAGGAGGAGAGCCCAGGCGTCGAGCAGCTCAGACGAGAGCTTAGCGAGGGTGTTGAACGAGCCGAAGGTAACCACGCTGCTTTCTGCCGAGGGTGGCGGTGCGACGGCCGGTGCGTCGGCCGGCGGGCGGTAACAGAGGAAGCCGTTGGCCGGGCGGATGAGCTTTTCGCTGTGCCAGTAGTCGGCGTCGCCGGGCGAATCGGCGATCGCGCCGGCCCCGGTGTGCGACGCCGAGATTGTAGTGGCTGCGCGCCTGATAGGGGTCGAGTGCGAGGGCCTTCTCGTAGCAGGCACCGCGTCGGCCAGCCGGTTCTGGCCCTGATAGGCGTTGCTCAGCAGATGCCAGCCGTAGGCCATGTCGGGCTTGAGCTGTACGCCGGCCTTGTAGTTTTCGATCGCCTCGTCGGCTCTGCCCAGCGCTTCCAGCGCGAAGCCGAGGACGAGATGCGCTGCCGGCCGGCTAGAATCCCGGGCGATGACCTCGCGCAGCCCCTCGATGGCCTCGTCGGACCGCCCCTGGTCCTGGCGGATCAGCGAGAGCGCTTCGAGGGCCTCGACGGAGTCGAGCTCGAGCGCAGCAAGGCTTTCCTGCAGACCGGCGGCGGCGTCATAGCGCTTGGCGAGGCGATGGGTCCAGACCAGCGCGCGCAAACTGCCCCGGTTGTCGGGGGCGAGCTCGAGCGCGCGGCCGTAAGCAGCGGCGGCTTCGTCGATCGCCCCCGTGGTACGCAGAACGTTGCCCAGGCTGTGGTGGAACGGTGCGCGTTCGGGGTCGAGGCGAACCGCATCGCGAAAGCCGGCCTCGGCTACATCCGCCGCGCCGTGCTGGATTGTGAGAATGCCCAGAAGGTGGTGGGCGCCGGGAAATTCGGGTTAGGCCTTGATTGCGTCGCGGGCCTTCGCTTCGGCACCATCGCCGTCGCCCGCCTGGTGGCATCCCATGGCGGCACAAAGCGCTGCGCGGGCAGATTGCCGAGCGGTTTCAGACGGGCTCACGCGGACCCGCTGCTACCTGCGGCAGTTTCACCGGCGCGCGTTTTCAACGCTTCGGCCAAGCGGCGGAGCGGTGTGCTCCAGTCGTTCGGGCGTTCCTGGCGGAATAGCCGCAGGCTCGGATACCAGGGGGAATCGTCGCGCTCGAGCAGCCAGCGCCAGTTGGGCACATAGGGCAGCAACATCCCAACCGGCTTGCCGAGCGCGCCAGCGAGATGGGCGGGTGAGGTATCGACGGTGATCAGCAAATCGAGCGCCTCGAGAACAATCGCGCTATCGGCAAAATCCTTGATCGAGCCGGAGAGGTCCGTGATCAGCCCGTCGCAGCCAGCGGCGCGCATTGCCCAAGTTAGAATGGGTGCCGGCGTTATCGGGTGACTCGGCAAGCGCCCGACAATAGGCGGCGACGGCGGTCTGGAACTTGCCCTGGGCGCGCAGCGCGACGCCCAGATTGTTGCAGCATTGTCCGTGCCGGGGCTGGAGCCGGAGCACGCGGGCGTAGCCCTCGATGGCCTCGTCGAGCCGGCCCGCCCGGTGGGCTTCCGTCGCGGCCTGAAATTCCTGTTCGGCGCGCTCGCGACCGGTGCTTGGCGGGGTCGGCATCGGTGGCGGTACTGCCCGGGTCCGCGCGCTCAGTCCGGCTCGTCGAGATAGCCCTGGACCAGCTCTTCCGCGATCTGCACAGCGTTGAGCGCCGCGCCTTTGCGCAGATTGTCGGAGACCACCCAGAGCGACAGGCCGTTGTCCACGGTGGGGTCGGCGCGCAGGCGGGAGACGAAGGTTGCGTCCTCGCCGACGCAATCGACGGGCGTAATATAGCCGCCGTCCTCGTGCTCGTCGATGACCTCGATACCCGGCGCATCTTCGAGTGCACTCAGCGCCTGGACGACGTCGATCGGCTCGTGGAATTCGAGATTGATCGCCTCGGCATGGCCGACGAACACGGGCACGCGCACGCAGGTGGCTGAGACAGCGATGTTAGGGTCTAGAATCTTCTGAGTCTCGATCGCCATCTTCCATTCTTCCTTGGTCGAGCCGTCGGGCATGAAGGCGTCGATATGGGGAATCACGTTGAACTCGATGGGCTTGGTAAAGAGCGCGGGGGTGACATGTTCGTTCATGAACACCTTGCGGGTGTGCTCGAACAGCTCGTTCATGGCCGCGTGCCCGGCGCCCGAGACCGACTGGTAGGTCGCGACGACAACGCGCTTGATCCGCGCCAGGTCGTGCAGGGGTTTGAGCGCGATCACCATCTGCATGGTCGAGCAATTCGGATTGGCGACGATGTTGCGCTCGCGAAAACCGCCCAGCGCCTCCCGGTTGACCTCGGGCACCACGAGAGGCACGTCGGGGTCCATGCGGAACTGGGAGGTGTTATCGATTACGACGCAGCCGGCTTCGGTGGCGCGCGGCACATGCACGGCGGAGACGTTGGCGCCGGGCGAGAACAGCGCGATATCGACGCCGGCGAAGTCGAAATCCTCGAGCGCCCGGACCGTCAGGATATCGACCGGCCCAAACGAGATTTCCTTGCCGATCGATTTGCGTGAGGCGAGCGCGATTACTTCGTCGACGGGAAATTCCCGCTCGGAAAGGATTGTCAAGATCTCGCGGCCGACGTTGCCCGTCGCGCCGACCACTGCCACCCGGTAGCCCATATTGCGTTCCAAATCCTTGCGCGGGCGGCGCTCTACGCCCCGGCGCTTTCCAGTTCGGCGAGGATCGCATCGCCCATCTCGTTGGTTGATACGGCGCGCGCGCCCTCCTGCATGATGTCGCCCGTGCGCAGGCCCTTGGCCAGTACGGCTTCGACCGCGTCCTCGACCCGCTCGGCGGCGTCAACGCGCTCGAAGGAATAGCGAAGCATCATCGCCAGGCTGAGCAGGGTCGCGATGGGATTGGCAAGGTTTTGCCCGGTGATGTCGGGCGCGCTGCCGTGGACCGGTTCGTACATGGCGCGGCGCTTGCCGTCCGGTCCGGCCGTGCCGAGCGAGGCCGAGGGCAACATGCCGAGCGAGCCAGTCAGCATGGCGGCACAGTCCGAGAGGATATCGCCGAACATGTTGGTCGTGACGATGACGTCGAACTGCTTCGGCTCGCGCACGAGCTGCATCGAGGCGTTATCGACATAGAGGTGGCTAAGCGCGATATCGGGATAGTCGGCATCACGAATCCGCTGCACCTCGTCGCGCCACATCCCGGTGCATTCGAGCACGTTAGCCTTGTCTACGGAGCAGACCTTGCTGCCCCGCTTTGCCGCCAGATCGAAGGCGACCCGCGCGATGCGCTCGACCTCAGGCGTTGTATAGACTAACGTGTTAAAGCCGCGCTTGGTGCCGTCGGACATCTCTTCGACGCCGCGCGGCTCGCCGAAATAGATCCCGCCCGTAAGTTCGCGCACGATCATGATATCGAGGCCGCTAACGATCTCGGGCTTGAGCGAAGAGGCTGCAACTAGCGCATCGAAGCAGATCGCCGGGCGCAGGTTGGCGAACAGCCCCATTTCCTTGCGCAGGCCCAACAATGCCCGCTCGGGGCGGAGCGAAAAATCGATCGCCTCCCAGGCCGGTCCGCCGACCGCGCCGAGCAACACTGCGTCGGCCTCAAGCGCCGCGTTCAGCGTTGCGTCGGGAAGCGGTGTGCCGGTCGCTTCATAGGCCGCGCCGCCGACCAGCGCTTCGTCGACGGCGAATTCACCGCCGGCCGAGGCGTTAAGCCAATCGATCACGCGGCGCGTCTGGGCGCAGACCTCGGGTCCGATACCGTCGCCGGGCAGAAGAAGAATGGTCTGAGCGTTGGACATGGGCGGACGCTCAGGCTGCGAGCCAGGGCTGGGACGCCCGTCGATCTTCCTCGAAGGCGTCGATTTTGGCCGTCTTTTCGAGGGTCAGCGCGATATCGTCGAGGCTGTTCAACAGGCAATACTTGCGGAAGGGGTCAACGTCGAACGAGATGATGCCGCCGTCGGGACCTCGGATTTCCTGCGCCTCGAGGTCGACGGTGAGCGTCGCGTTGGCGCCGCGTTCGGCATCGCCCATCAGTTTCGCGATCTCGCCCTCGGGCAGCACGATGGGCAGGATGCCGTTCTTGAAACAGTTGTTGTAAAAAATATCGGCGAACGAAGGTGCTACAACGCAGCGGATGCCAAAATCGAGCAGCGCCCAGGGTGCGTGCTCGCGGCTGGAACCACAGCCGAAATTTTCGCCCGTGATCAGGATCGACGCCTCGCGCCAAGCCGGCTTGTTTAACACGAAGTCAGGGTTTTCACTGCCGTCGGCGGCATAGCGCATTTCGTCGAACAGATGAACGCCCAGGCCGGTGCGCTTGATGGTTTTAAGAAACTGCTTGGGGATAAGCATGTCGGTGTCGATGTTGATCATCGCCAGCGGTGCTGCGATCCCGGTCAGGGTCGTAAATTGTTCCATCTCAGGCCCCCTCAGCTAAATTCGCGCGCATCGACGAAATGCCCCGCAATAGCGGCGGCCGCGGCCATCGCCGGGCTGACCAGGTGGGTCCGCCCGCCGCGTCCCTGGCGGCCTTCAAAATTGCGGTTCGAGGTCGAGGCGCAGCGCTGGCCCGGCTCGAGCTTGTCGGCGTTCATGGCGAGGCACATGGAGCAGCCCGGCTCGCGCCATTCGAAACCTGCCTCGACGAAGATCCGGTCAAGCCCTTCGGCCTCGGCCTGGTCTTTGACAAGACCGGAACCGGGCACGACCATGGCGCCCACACCCCCGGCCACCTTGCGGCCCTCAGCCACCCGTGCGACCTCGCGCAGGTCCTCGATCCGTCCGTTGGTGCAGGAGCCGATGAAGACCTGCTCGACCGCAACCTCGGTGAGCGGCGTGCCGGGCATCAGGTCCATATAGGCAAGCGAGCGTTCCATCGCGGCGCGCTTTGCGGGATCGGCCTCGGTCGCCGGGTTGGGCACCCGGCCGGTGACGGGCAGGACGTCCTGCGGGCTGGTGCCCCAGGTCATCTGGGGAATGAGCGCGGCGGCATCGATCGAGATCTCGGTGTCGTAGCGCGCGCCCTCGTCGGACGGCAGGCTGCGCCACGCGGTCACCGCCTGCTCCCACGCGCCGCCCTTGGGCACCCGGGGGCGGCCCATCAGGTAATCGAAAGTGGTTTCGTCCGGTGCGATCAACCCGGCGCGCGCGCCCGCCTCGATCGACATGTTGCACACGGTCATGCGGCCTTCCATCGAGAGTGCGCGGATCGCGTCGCCGGCATATTCGATGACGTGGCCGGTACCGCCCGCGGTGCCGATCTTGCCGATGATGGCGAGGATCAGGTCCTTAGCCGTGACGCCAAGGCCGAGGTCGCCCTCGACCGAAATTCGCATGTTCTTCGCCCGGCTCTGGATCAGCGTCTGGGTCGCCAGCACATGCTCGACCTCGCTGGTTCCGATCCCGAAGGCGAGCGCGCCAAACGCGCCGTGGGTCGCGGTGTGGCTGTCGCCGCAGACGATCGTCATGCCCGGCTGGGTCAGGCCCTGCTCGGGGCCGATGATATGGACGATGCCCTGGCGCGGGTCGGTCATGGCGTAATACTCGATGCCAAATTCGGCGCAGTTTGCCTCGAGCGTCTCGACCTGCAGGCGGGACTCCGGCTCGGCAATGCCGCTGGCACGATCCGTGGTCGGCACGTTGTGGTCGGCCACCGCAAGGGCGGCTTCGGGCCGGCGCACGGCCCGCCCCGTCAAACGTAGCCCTTCGAAAGCCTGGGGGCTGGTGACCTCGTGAACGAGATGGCGGTCGATATAGAGCAGCGCGCCCCCGTCGTCGCTTTGGTCGACGAGGTGGCTGTCCCAGATCTTGTCAAACAGGGTGCGGGGGCCGCTCATGGCGTCGCGTCTTTCTCCAGGTCCGCCCGCGCATAGAAAAATTCCGCGCGGCCGGGCGTGGTGTCAGTTCTTGCTCGAGGTTGCCGCGGCGCCGCGCCGGTCGTCGCGGCGCTCGCGAATGCGTGCCGACTTGCCCGTGCGCCCGCGCAGATAATAGAGCTTGGCCCGGCGCACGGCGCCGCGGCGGACGATCTCGATATCGTTGATCTTGGGCGAATAGAGCGGAAAAACGCGTTCCACGCCTTCGCCGTAAGAAATCTTGCGGACCGTGAACGACGAGTTGATCCCGCGGTTGCGCCGGGCAATGCAGATACCCTCGTAGGCTTGGATGCGCTCGGTCGTGCCTTCGACGACCTTGACGTGGACCCGCACCGTATCGCCCGGAGCGAATTTAGGCAGTGTTTTGTCCGCGGTGAGCTTCGCAATCTGCTCTGCTTCGATTTCTTCGATCACATTCATGGCCTTGTCCTCGCCTTGTCCTTTTCGGTCCGGCAACGCTCCCACAGATCGGGGCGCCGTTCCCTCGTTATTCGTTTCGCTTCTGCCCACCGCCAGTCGCGAATCTTCGCGTGATGGCCGGACAAAAGCACGTCAGGCACAGGTCGTCCCTCCCAGAGCTCGGGTCGGGTGTAGTGGGGGTACTCGAGTAGCCCCGCGGTAAAACTTTCGTCGTCGAGCGAATGCGCTTCGCCGACAACTCCCGGAAGCAACCGCACACAGGCGTCGATCAGGCAGATCGCTGCCGGCTCGCCGCCAGACAGTACATAATCCCCCAGGCTGATTTCTTCAACCTCGTGGGCCTCAAGCACCCGCTCGTCAATCCCCTCAAAGCGCCCGCAAATTAGCGTCACGCCCGGCCCTGCCGCCAGCGCCGCAACCCGTTTTTGGGTCAACAGCGCGCCGCGGGGCGAGAGGTAGATCGCCGGGCTCGCCGGTGCCCGCGCAACGACGCTGTGCAGCGCCGCCGAAACGACATCGGCGCACAGTAGCATGCCAGGCCCGCCGCCGAACGGCGCATCGTCGACGGAGCCGTGTTTATCGCGCGCAAAATCCCGCATGTCCACTGTTTCCAGCGCCCATCGGTCCTCCTTGAGAGCTCGGCCGGCGAGGGAAAGTCCGAGTGGCCCTGGAAACATTTCGGGAAACAGCGTAATCGCCGTTGCGCTCCAGGGTGTGCTCATGGCTCGCCTCGCATCTTCGCGTTCCCGTCGTCCTCTCCGTCGCCTGTCTCGTCCGCAGGCGCGACGACCAGGCGGCCCGCCGCCAAGTCGACCACCGGCACCCCGGCGCGCGTAAAGAGCAAGAGGCGCGTCTCCCCGCCGTCTTCCGGCGCGACCTCGATGAAGGTGCCCGCGCCGTGGTCGTGGACGGCCTTAACCGTGCCCAGTGCTGCGCCGTCCTCGTCCTCGACCTTCAGGCCGACCAGGTCGGCGTGGTAGAACTCGCCCGACGGCGGCTCGGGCAACGTCTCGCGGGCGACGTAAAGCTCGGTGCCCTTGAGCGCCTCGGCGCTATCGCGGTTTACGACCCCGTCGAGGCTGCCGATCAGCACGCCGCTCGAGCGGCCGGTGATACGGAGCACGAAGCTACGCACGCCCTCGCCATCCCGCAGCGGGCCGTAAGCGGCCACGTCCTCGGGCTCGGCGGTGAAGCTGCGGATGCGGACCTGGCCGCGCAAGCCGTGCGCCCCGGCAATCACACCGAGTAGCACGCGCGCTTTAGACGGATCGCTCGCCATCAGCCTCATCGGCCACCGACCGGCAGGCCGCCGGTCAGTCGCCGTTATCCTTCTTGGGCTCGGCCTCTTCGGCAGCGGGTTCTTCCGCGGGAGCAGCCTCTTTGGCCGGCGCCGCCTCCCCCGCAGGGGCTTCCTTGGCCGCTACAGCTTCCTCCGCCGGGGCTGCTTCAGCAGGGGCCTCCTCGGCTGCTGCCTCGGCGTCGGCCTTCAGGCGCTCCTGCGTTTTGGCCCGGGGCTTCGCCTTCTCGGGGTTGCTGAAGGTGGGTGCCGGGATGATGCCGGCGACGCCGAGCATTCGGGCCACCCTGTCGGTCGGCTGAGCGCCGTTGCCCAGCCAGTGGCGGATGCGCTCTTCGTTGAGCTTGACCCGGTTGGCGTCGTCCTTCTTGAGCATCGGATCGTAAGTGCCGAGCCGCTCGATGAAGCGGCCGTCGCGCGGACTGCGCCCATCGGCCACGACGACGCGGTAAAAGGGCCGTTTCTTGGCTCCGCCGCGTGAAAGCCTGATCTTGAGTGACATGGTTTGTTCTATCCTCCGTCGGTCGAGACGTTGTGTGTGGGGTCGGGCATCAGCCGCGCGGAATCAGGCCGTCGAGGCCCTGGCGCAGCATCCCTTTTTCGCCAAGCTTCTTGGCGCGTTTCATCAATGTGTTCATATCCTTGAACTGCTTGAGCAGGCGGTTGATCTCCTGCACGCTGGTGCCCGAACCCCGGGCGATGCGGCGTTTGCGTGAGCTGTTGAGCAGCTTCGGGCTGCGCCGTTCGCGCGGCGTCATCGAATCGATGATCGCGGTGCTGTGGGTGAGCACGAAATCATCGATATTGGCTTCCGCGATCTGCTTCTTGGCCTTGGCGACGCCCGGCAGTAGGCCCATCAGCCCGCCCATACCGCCCATCTTCTTCATCTGGCGCAGCTGATCGCCAAAATCGGCAAGATCGAAGCTGCCTTTCTGGAGCTTGCGCGCGAGTTTTTCGGCCTCATCCTGATCGACCACCTCGGCGGCCTTCTCGACTAGGGAGACGACGTCGCCCATGCCGAGAATGCGCGACGCTATGCGGTCGGGATGGAAGGGCTCGAGCGCATCGAGCCCCTCGCCGACGCCAATCAACTTGATCGGTTGCCCGGTCACGGCGCGCATGGACAGTGCGGCACCGCCGCGTCCGTCGCCATCGACCCGAGTGAGCACGATACCGGTCAGCCCGACGCCCTCGTCGAATCCGGCGGCCAGATTGACCGCGTCCTGGCCGGTCAGCGCGTCGGCGACGAGCAGGGTCTCGACCGGCTTGACCGCGTCGCGCACGGCCGCGGCCTCGGTCATCAGTTCGTCGTCGATCTGCAGCCGGCCAGCGGTGTCGAGAATGACCGCATCATAGCCTTCGAGGCGGCCGACCTCCATGGCGCGGCGCGCAATCGCGACGGGCTTTTGGTCGGCGATCACGGGGAGGACGTCGATCTCTGCTCGACGGCCCAGGATGGCAAGCTGCTCTTGCGCTGCCGGGCGATAGACGTCGAGCGAGGCAAGCAGAACCCGCTTCTTCCCCTTGTTGGTGAGCCGGTAAGCGAGCTTGGCGCTGGTCGTGGTTTTGCCCGAACCCTGCAGCCCGATCATCAGGATGGCTGCCGGGGGGGCTGCGCGCAGGTCGATCTCGGCGGCGTCCGTGCCCAGCATCTCGACCAGGCGGTCGTGGACGATCTTGATCACCATCTGGCCCGGGGTGACGCTGCGCAGCACCTCGGCGCCGATGGCGCGCTCCTTGACCGCGGCGACGAAGTCCTTGACCACGGGAAGCGCCACATCGGCCTCGAGCAGGGCGATGCGCACGTCGCGCATGGCGCTTTCGACATCGGCTTCGCTCAGCGCGCCGCGCCGCGTCAGCCGGTCGAAAACCTCGCCCAGACGGTTGCTCAGATTGTCGAACATCGCTGCTTCCTAGTACGCAACGCAAAAAGCGCCAGTGCGCGATACTCGCGGACTGGCGGGCCCCCTCGAGAGCGAAAGTCGCCTCGTTGCTTTAGATGGCGCGCAAGCTAGGGCCGGGGCGGTGCAAAGTCAAGGCGGGCGGGGGTTTCGAAAAGGTTGGACGGAGTTTAGCCCGACGCCCTATAACCCCCGCTATGGCAAAGACTTCCTTTTGCAAGATGCACGGGCTCGGCAACGACTTTGTGATCCTGGATGCGCGCGAGACGCTCGTCTCGCTGACGCCTCTCCAGGTGCGCGCGATCGCCAACCGCCATACGGGGGTGGGTTGCGATCAGGTGATTGTGATCGAGCCGGTGGATGCGGACGCCGGGAATGCGGCTGCGTTCATGCGCATCTTCAACGCCGACGGCGGCGAGGTCGCGGCCTGCGGCAACGCCAGCCGCTGCGTCGCGCGGCTCCTGATGACCGAGCAAAGCGCCTGGCATGTGGCGCTGCAGACCGCGGCCGGCCGGCTCGAGGCGGAGGCGGTCGAGGGCGGGCGGGTGCGTGTCGATATGGGCGTGCCGCGCGAGCGCTGGGATGAGATTCCGCTCGCCCGCGAAATGGATACGCTGCATCTCGATCTTACCGCCGGGCCGTTTTCCGACCCGGTGGCGGTCAACGTGGGCAATCCCCATGCGGTGTTCTTCGTCGACGATGCCGAGACTGCGCCCCTTGAGGAGTACGGGCCGGTGCTGGAGCACGGTACGCTGTTCCCCGAGCGGGCCAACATCGGCGCCGCGCAGGTGACCGGGCCCGATGCGCTTCGTCTGCGGGTGTTTGAGCGGGGCGTGGGCCTCACCCGCGCCTGTGGCACCGGAGCCTGCGCCGCGCTGGTAGCAGCGGCGCGCCGGGGCCTGACCGGGCGCCGTGCGGCGGTGCAACTCGATGGTGGTGTGCTTCGGATCGAATGGACCGAGGACGACCACGTCTGGATGAGCGGCCCGGCAACGACAAGTTTCGAAGGCAGCTTCGAACTGGAGGCGCTGTGATGAGCGGGCGCGTCGTCACCTTCGGTTGCCGCCTCAACGCCTACGAGTCCGAGGTCATCCGCGGTCATCTCGATGCAACCGGCGGGGGCGAGACGGTGGTGGTCAACACCTGCGCGGTGACCGCAGAGGCCGAACGTCAGGCCCGCCAGGCGATTCGCCGACTGCGCCGCGAACAGCCTGAGGCGCGCATCGTGGTGACCGGCTGTGCCGCCCAGCTCGACCCCGAGGCCTACGCCGCCATGCCCGAGGTCGACCGGGTGCTGGGCAACCGGGAGAAGCTGGAACGCACGAGCTACGACGCCGGCGGCGCGCGGATTGCAGCGGGCGACATCATGGCGGCGACCGAGACGGCAGGCCATCTGGTAGCCGGGTTCGACGGGCGCAACCGCGCCGTAGTTCAGGTCCAGACCGGGTGCGATCACCGCTGCACCTTCTGCGTGATTCCCTTTGGCCGCGGCAACAGCCTCAGTGTGCCGTTGGGCGAGGTTGTCGATCAGGCCCGCACCTTGACCGCGAACGGCTACCGCGAGCTGGTGCTCTCGGGCGTCGATTTGACCTCCTGGGGCCGTGATCTGCCCGGTCAGCCGACGCTGGGCCAAGCGGTGCGCCGGCTGCTGGCTCAGGTTCCCGCCTTGACCCGTGTCCGACTGTCCTCGATCGACCCGGCGGAGATCGATCCCGATCTCGAGCGGCTGATCGCGACCGAGCCCCGGCTCATGCCTCACCTGCATCTTTCGGTCCAGGCGGGCGACGATATGGTGCTCAAGCGTATGAAGCGCCGCCACTGCCGGGCCGACGTAATCACGCTGTGCGTGAGGTTGCGCGCGCGCCGGCCCGATCTGGTGTTTGGCGCCGACCTGATCGCGGGTTTTCCGACCGAGACCGAGGCGATGTTCCAGAACACGCTGGCGTTGGTCGAGGAGGCGGGGCTCACCTACCTCCATGTCTTCCCCTATTCCGAGCGGCCGGGCACCCCGGCGGTGCGCATGCCCGCGGTGCCTAAGTCCGTGCGCCGCGAGCGCGCGGCCCGGCTGCGCGCGGCGGGCGAGGCCGCCATGGCCAGTTTTCTTGCCGGCCGGGTCGGGGTTGAGGCGCGCGTGCTCGTCGAGCGCGAGGGCCTCGGGCGGAGCGAGCAATTTGCCGCCGTCGAGTTCGAGCCCGCGCTCGGCCGGCCGGGCGAGATCGTGAGCTTGCGAATCATCGAAGCCCGGGCAGACCGGCTGGTTGGCGCGGCGGCGGCCTGAGCATGGCGCAGCGCGGTTGGCTCAAACGCCTGGCCTCGGGGCTCGGACGTTCTTCGGCGAAGCTTGGCGGCGGCGTCGCGGCTATTTTCGGCGCCGGGCGAATCGACAGCGCGACCCTTGAAGAGCTGGAAGAGCTGCTGATCGCGGGCGACCTGGGCGTTGCCACCGCGGCGCGGCTTACGGCAGCGCTCGACAGCAGGATCTCGGGGGGCGCGGCCTCGGCCGAGGCGGTGGCGGAGGCGCTGGCCGAAGAGATCGCTACGGTGCTCGCGCCCGTCGCCCGTCCACTCGAGATAGATCCCGCACACAGGCCCTTCGTCGTTCTCGTTGCGGGCGTGAACGGCACCGGAAAGACCACGACCATGGGCAAGCTCGCAGCCCAGCTTCGCGGTGACGGCAAATCGGTGCTGCTGGTGGCCGGCGATACCTTTCGCGCCGCCGCCGTCGAACAACTCAAGATCTGGGGTGAGCGTGCCGATTGCCCGGTACTGGCGCGGGACGAAAGCGGGGCCGATCCGGCGGGCCTCGCGTTCGACGCGCTCGAGCGGGCGCGCGCCGAAAACATCGACGTGGTGATGATCGATACTGCCGGGCGGCTGCAGAACAAGTCGGTGCTGATGGACGAGTTGGTCAAGATCGTGCGCGTCCTGCGCAAGACCGATCCCAGCGCGCCGCACGCCTCGTTGCTCGTGCTCGATGCCACGACCGGGCAGAACGCCCACAATCAGGTCGAAGTCTTCCAGGAAGCGATCGATGTTTCCGGCTTGGTCATCACCAAGCTCGACGGCACCGCGCGGGGCGGCGTGGCGGTGGCGCTGGCCGAGCGCTTCGGCCTGCCGATCCACGCGGTGGGTGTAGGCGAGGGGATTGACGACCTGCGCCCCTTCGACGCCACGACGTTCGCGCGCGCCCTGCTCGGCCTCGATGCGGGCGCGGGAGACGACGAGGGTTAGATACTCGCGCCAGGCGTGTAATCGCCGCGTTCACCGTCAGGGTTGGTGAAGGGGGAAAAGTCGGTGCCCGAGCCGATTGCGCGGTCATGGTCGAGCGCCCAGCGCACCGAGGGAAACGCAAGCGTGTCCCAGGGAATGTCGTCCCAGGCAAACAGGCCGACCTCAAGGCTCTCCTCGCCGGCGGCAATGTAGGGCGAACGCAGGGCGGCGCGATGGATGAGCTGCACCTGGCTGATCCGCGGGATGGAGTAGACCGCGAGCAGTGCCGTAATAGCGATATCCGCATGGGCTTCTTCGCGGGCCTCGCGCACGGCGCCCTCGGCGCAGCTCTCACCCAGTTCCAGATAACCCGCCGGGATCGTCCACAGGCCGCTTTGCGGCTCGATTGCTCGGCGACAGAGCAGCACCCGATCCTGCCACCAGCAAACCGCGCCGACCACGACCAAAGGATTGGTGTAATGGATAAAGCCGCACTCCTCGCAGACCAGGCGGGGGTGGGTATCGCCATCAGGCGTGCGGTGCACGATCGGGCCACCGTCATCGGGGTATTTGGGCATCGCGCCACTATGCCGCTTTGGGCCTGCCGGGTCCAGATCGCGACAAGGCTAACGGTCTGGTAATGCCCCCATGGCAGGCTTCTTTCATCGGCGCTTGAGCGCTTCGCAAACGGTCGGGCGGACCGGGACATGGGGCGCGAGGTTGGCGCCGATTGGAAAGACGCATTGTGGGGCGGGCAAGCGTGATCGGGCAGCGGGCGACAGCATCAATCGACATCCATCGGAAGGCCCCGGAACCGAACATCGAATCGCGCGATGGGCATCCCGATTTCGGCGCCATGCCCGGCGCCGTCTGTATTTACCGGCGCGGCGCCGACAAATCGCTCCAATTCACCTATTTCAGCGTTCAGGCCGAGCCCTTGCTGGGCCGGACGCCCGAGCCCCTGATCGTCGACCCCATGGCGCTAGTCAATTGCGTGCATCCCGACGACCGCGAGCTTCTGCTCCATCTTCTCGGCTGCGGGCCCGACGAGGCGAAAGCACGCTTTCTCGCCATGATGACCCATGAAATCCGCGCGCCTTTGAACGGCGTGATCGGGATGACGGGAATGCGGCGTGAAGCAAAATTGACGCCCGCGCAGCAGGATTACGCTGACATGGTGCTAGATTTTGCGAAGTCGCTCGTCGCCCTGATCAACGACGTTCTCGGTTTCTCGAAGCTAGACGGCGACAGCCTCGAGCTGGAAGCCACCGGTTTCGACGTGGTCCACCTGGCGACCAACATCTTCCGCGTCTTCGAACTGATGGCGGACAGCAGCGGGCTCGACTTCATGCTCGGCATTGCACCCGAAACCGTCACCCGGCTGCAGGGGGATCCCAGCCGCCTGCGCCAAGTTCTGGTCAACCTGGTGGGCAACGCCGTCAAGTTTACCTCCGAGGATTTGGTGTCGCTGTCATTGCTGGGTACAACGCGCGAGGTCCAGCCGATGATCCAATTCGAGGTGATCGACACAGGGATCGGCATCCCCGAGGCAGCCAAGGCCCGGCTGTTCTCCGAGTTCAGCCAGGCCGGCAATTCAATCTCGCGCCGCTTTGGGGGCTCCGGGCTTGGGTTGGCGATTTCGCAGAAGCTCGCCCGTCTGATGGACGGAGAAATCGACTTTGACAGCAGCGTTGGCATCGGCAGTCGCTTCTGGTTCGAAATTCCGATTGTAGAGCATAGCACGCCGGCCTGCGCGGATGCCGAGGATCGCTCAATCGAGGGCATGCGCGTACTCCTCGCCGGCCTGAGCCCCGTCGACTGCGATTTGATCCGCGGTGGGCTCGAAGCGGGCGGCGCCCTGGTCGAGAAAAAAACCGGGCTGGCGGCCTTGACCGCGTTCGACGAGGCGGCCTCGGGCGGTGCAGCCACGGCTTACCGCTTTGTCACAATCGACAACGACATTGCCGAGCCGGCAGCAGATGTTCTGGCCAGCCGACTGAGTGAGCATCCTGGTGGCAGTGGCACCAGTCTCGTGCTGCTGGCATCGACGGGCATGCGTGGCGACGCGTCGCACGCCAGCGCCAGCGGCTTTAGCGCCCATCTGACAAAGCCGTTCAGCGCACACCTGATTCGCGAATGCCTGACAGAGCTGGCAGGCCGTCCGGATAGCGAGACCGCTGCGTCGCTGGTTACGGCTCACAGCCTGCGTGAACAATTTGCGACGGGGCTCAATGTTTTGTTTGCTGATGATAACGATCTGCAACACACCTTCGTGCGACGCCTGCTCGCGGCGCGGGGCCATCGGGTCACGGCCGTCGAGGATGGACGGGCTGTCCTCGAGGCCATTGCCGACGGGGAATTTGATTTCGCCCTGCTCGGCGAGCACGTGGCGAAACTGGGCGGGCTTGCCACGCTTTGCGAGATCCGAGGGACGCGCGGTGACCGGAGATTTTTTCCGGTCTTTGTCGTCACAAGCGTGGCCGGACCGACGACGCACTCGTCGGGTTGCTCGAGGATTTCCAGCTCATCGCGTTGGTCGACAAAGTTCGCGGCGCCCTGTCGGCGGGCGATGTCATCGAGGTCGGCGGCGGCCATTTCGACAGCGCTCCCTCAATCGCGTTCGAGAGAATATTCGGTCGCGACGAAGCCATTCGCGTTGCCACTGAGTTTGTGGCCAACGCCGATATCTCAATGGCAAGCTTGCGTGGCTATTGGAAGGATGGTGCTATCGAGCAGCTGGCGTGCCTTGCTCACGAACTGAAGGTCGGGGCCGACAATTTCGGCCTCGCGCGTCTGGCCGAGGCGGGTGTGCAGTTCGAAGACGCGGTCGTCGAGAGCCAACTCGATGAGGTGCCGCGTCGGCTGGCAGCGCTGGAGGAGGTTTACCCGGCTGCACGTGCCGCGCTCGACGATTATTTTGGCGGGCTCGCCGGCTAAATATAGGCGTCTCGGGCGCCGGGCTTTTCAGGCTGCGTGCTTCGCGGCACACTACGGGCCATGACCGAGCCTTGCCCTCCCGAATTCATCGACTTCGCCCACCGCCTCGCCGATCAGACCGGCGAGATAATCCGGCGCAAATTCCGTACCCCATTGACGGTGGCGCACAAGCCTGATGCCAGCCCCGTGACCGAGGTGGACCGGGAAGCTGAAACCGCGATTCGCGACATGGTGCGCGCAACCTATCCCGAGCACGGCGTGATCGGCGAGGAGTTCGAGGCGGAGCGCCCTGATGCGGATTACGTCTGGGTCGTCGATCCCCTTGACGGAACCAAAGGATTCATCACTGGCAAGCCGTTGTTCGGGACTCTGATCGGCTTGCTGCGCGGCGGGCTGCCCGTGCTTGGGTTGATCGACCACCCCATCCTGCGCGAACGCTGGATAGGCGCCCGCGGCCATGCCACGAGTGTGAACGGCGATCCCGCGCGGGTCCGCGCCTGTGCGAGCGTGAGCGAGGCGGTCCTGTTCACCACCGATCCCGATACCTTCCAGGGGACCGATGGGGAGGCGTTCCGGCGGGTTCGAGACACCTCGCGCATGACCATGTATGGCGGCGATTGTTACTGCTACGGCCTGCTTGCCAGCGGTCTTGTCGATCTCATCGTCGAGGTCGGTCTCGGGCCCGACGACTATTTTCCCATGATAGCAATGATCGAGGAGGCGGGCGGCGTGGTCACCGACTGGTCGGGCGCGCCGTTCGATATGAATTCGGACGGCCGCATTCTGGTTGCGGGCGATGAGGCCGTGTACACCGAGGCTCGGGCTCTCCTGAAGGGTTGAGCGTTGGCGCCTGCTCGCAGCGCTCACGCCGATCCGCTACAATCCGTCGCTATCTTTCGGGGGGGAGGCACGAATGCGACACGGCTTTGCGGGGCTGCTTGCCCTGGCACTCGGGATGTTTTTGGCCGCTGGCGCCGTCGCCGGAACAGCCAACCACGGGCTCTCGCTGTTCGGCGAGCTCAAATACGGTCCCGATGCGGCGCATCTCGACTATGTGAACCCCGAGGCGCCCAAGGGCGGCGTGCTCAGCCTGCCCGCGGAAGGAACTTTCGATTCTCTCAACCCCTTCCTGCTTAAAGGGGTCCCGGCAGCCGGCGTCGATATATGGGTCTTTGAAACTCTGCTGGAGCGGGCTTACGACGAGCCCGACGCGGCCTACGGCCTGATCGCCGAGAGCGTGGAGCTTGCTGCCGACCGAAGCTGGGTGCGTTTCGTGCTGCGCCCAGAGGCGCGCTTTCACGACGGCACGCCGATCACCGCTGCCGACGTGGTG
>CAVOEB010000007.1:0-60945 GCA_963694715.1 Alphaproteobacteria bacterium
ATGAAACTGAGTACCCGCCAGGTTATCGCGCCCGATCATGGCGGTGATCGGCCCGCCGTAATCGACCCAGGAAATTCGGTCCCCCGCCCGCGCGCAGACGAGGCTATAGGAATGGACGAAATAAGCATGATCGCCCGGCGCAATGCCCGCAAGAAGCGGGTGGGTGCCTGCCTCGAAGCACAGTTCGTTCCAGCCCATATGGGGCACCTTGAGCGCACTATCGGCCGGCTCGAGGGGCACCACCTCGCCCGCGATCCAGCCCAATCCCTCGTGATCACCATGCTCGCGTCCGACATCGGCCATCAGCTGCATGCCGACGCAAATGCCGAGGAAGGGCTTGGCGCGTGCGACGACCTGCTCGCCCAGCGCCTCCCACATGCCGGGAAGGGCGACGAGACCGCGTTTGCAGTCGGCGAACGCGCCGACGCCGGGCAGAACGATATGGCTCGCGCCTTCAAGATCGCCGGCCTCGGAGGTAACGCGGATCTCGCCCGAGAAGCCGGTTTCGCTTGCCGTCCGCTCGAACGCCTTGGCTGCCGAGCGCAAATTGCCCGAGCCGTAATCAACGATGGCGACGGTCATGAACGATACCCCCGGCGCGGGCCCGTGCGACCCGAAAAAATTATCCGGTAGCTCATCGGGTCAGACCGACATCGAGCCGCCGAGCACGCCCTTGGTCGAGGGCACCTCGCCCGCCTTGCGTGGATCGATTTCGATCGCCTGTCGCAGACTTCGCGCGAGGCCCTTGTAGCAGGATTCCACCATGTGGTGATTGTTCTCGCCGTAGAGCGTCTCGACATGGAGCGTCAGCCCGGCGGCTTGCGAGAAGGCCTGAAACCATTCCTTGAATAGCTCGGTGTCCATTTCGCCCAGCTTGGGCCGCTTAAAGCCGACCTTCCAGATCAGGTAGGGTCGGTTGCTCGCGTCCAGCGCTACCCGGGTGCAGGTCTCGTCCATTGGAATCACGGCGGCGCCGTAGCGCACGATGCCGCGCCGCTCGCCCAGCGCCTGAGAGACCGCCCCGCCAATCGCGATGCCCGAATCCTCGGTGGTGTGGTGAAAATCGATATGCAGGTCGCCTTCGGCCCGGACCCGAAGATCGATCAGACTGTGACGGGAGAGCTGTTCGAGCATGTGATCGAGAAACCCGATACCGGTTTTCACGTCGTAGGCACCGGTGCCGTCGAGATCGACCTCCGCCACGATGCTGGTTTCCTTGGTCAAGCGCTCGACGCGGCCCTGCCGTCGTCCACCGGGCGGCGCCAGACTTGCCGGGTGGGCGTCGGGCGCCGGGTTCAGCGCAGAGCCCGCAACCTTGCTCGCAGGGTCTGCCGGCTCAACGTTCGCCGCGACGATAGCTTCGAGCTTGCGCAGGGTTTCGAGCGAGGGGTTCCACTCCGGTTTTGCAAAGTCGCGCAGGGTATTGGCGTGCAGCTCCGCCTCGCGGGCGAGGCGCGAGGGGCGCCAACCCTTGGCTTCGGCAAAGGCGCGAATGTGGTCGATGGTGGCATTGAGTGACATGGCGTTACATTACTCACATTATATTGTGTAGACCAAGGGCATTCGCCCTATGGTGTGGCAAATCGGCGTCTGTCCACCCAGGGTGTTTTCACATCGCGGTGGGTGTAGTTTTGCGCGCGTATTGTTAGCAGGAGACGGCACAAACCGCCACCCCCTATGTCGTGGCCGCGCGCCGTGGCGAGCGGGCGCAGTCGCCTTGGGGGCTTGACCGCACGGCGCTTGTCACCACATCGTATCGGTAAGGCGCGCCGTCGGCGCGCACTAGCCCGCGAGGAGCCCCCCAAGCCATGGCCGAGCAGACCCAGAACGAGTGGCACGGCACGACCATTCTGTCCGTGCGCCGCGACGGACAGGTGGTGATCGCCGGCGACGGACAGGTCAGTTTGGGTAACACGGTGATCAAGTCGAATGCGCGCAAGGTGCGAAGGCTCTCGGACGGCTCGATCATTGCGGGCTTCGCGGGCGCCACCGCTGACGCCTTCACCCTGTTCGAGCGGCTCGAGGCCAAGCTCGACGAGCATCCGGGCCAGCTCACCCGGGCCTGCGTAGAGCTTGCCAAGGACTGGCGGACGGACCGCTACCTGCGCCGCCTTGAAGCGATGATGGCGGTGGCCGATGCGGACGTCTCGCTGGTCCTGACCGGCACCGGCGACGTGCTCGAGCCCGAGGATGGGTTGATCGGGATCGGCTCGGGCGGCAACTTCGCGCTCGCTGCGGCGCGTGCGCTGATCGACCTGCCCGGATTTACGGCCGAGGCCATTGCATCCCGCGCCATGGAGGTCGCCGCCGAGATCTGCATTTACACCAATCGATCGGTCACGATCGAACAGCTGCCGAAAGACTGAACCGTCCCATGACTTCTTTTTCTCCGCGCGAGATCGTTTCTGAACTCGACCGCTTCATCATCGGCCAGAACGACGCCAAGCGCGCGGTGGCCATTGCGCTACGCAACCGCTGGCGGCGCCAGCAACTGCCCGATTCCTTACGCGAGGAAGTCCTGCCTAAGAATATCCTGATGATCGGCCCAACGGGCGTGGGCAAGACCGAGATCGCGCGCCGCCTCGCGCGCCTTGCCGCAGCACCCTTCCTGAAAGTCGAGGCGACCAAGTTCACCGAGGTCGGTTATGTCGGACGCGATGTGGAGAGCATCGTGCGCGACCTGGTCGAGATCGCCATCAACCAGACCCGCGAAACTTTACGCAAGGACGTCAAGGCCAAGGCGGAACTGTCCGCCGAGGAGCGGGTGCTCGACGCCCTGGTCGGCGACACGGCAAGCGCGGAGACCCGCCAGAAATTCCGCAAGATGCTGCGCGAGGGCCAGCTCGGCGACAAAGAGATCGAGGTTGAGATTTCGGAAACCGGCGGTGCGGGCGGGCTTCCCACCTTCGACATCCCGGGTATGCCCGGGGCGCAGATGGGCATGGTCAATCTAGGCGATATGTTCGGCAAGGCGATGGGCGGACGCGCGGTCAAGAAACGAGTGACCGTCGGCGAATCCCACGACCTGCTGATCGCGGAGGAAAGCGACCGGCTGCTCGATGGGGACAAGATCGTGCGTACGGCACTCGAAGCGGTCGAGGAGAACGGCATCGTCTTTCTCGATGAGATCGACAAGATCACCGCCCGCTCGGAACGGGTCGGCGGCGATGTCTCGCGCGAGGGCGTGCAGCGCGACCTGCTGCCGCTGATCGAGGGCACCACGGTCTCGACCAAACACGGGCTGGTCAAGACCGACCATATCTTGTTCATCGCCTCGGGCGCGTTCCACCTCGCTAAACCCGCGGACCTGCTGCCCGAGCTGCAGGGCCGCCTGCCCATCCGGGTCGAGCTGCGCGCGCTGAGCGAAGCCGACCTCAAAAGCATTCTCACGGAGCCCGAGAACAGCCTGATCAAGCAGTATGTCGCCCTTCTGGGCACCGAGGAGGTCACCCTCGATTTTACCGACGACGGCATCGATGCCATCGCGAACCTCGCCGCCGAGGTCAACCAGGCGATCGAGAACATCGGCGCGCGGCGCCTGCATACCGTGATGGAACGGATGCTCGAAGAGATCAGCTTCGCGGCCTCGGACCGGGGCGGCGAAACTGTCGTGATCGACGACGCCTACGTGCGCAAGCATGTCGGCGACCTCGCCAAGGACGCCGACCTCTCCAAGTTCATTCTCTAGCGCCGCCGCCGCCGCCCGCATGGACAGCGCGCGGCGCGTGGGCGTACACTTTGATACTTGACATTCGCAGCGCACCGCACGCGGCCTCGTCAAGAGCCGTACCGGCCCCGGGAGGATTTCATGACCAAGACGACCGTGCTCGGGACCTGTCCGCAGGACTGTCCCGACGCCTGTTCGATGCTGATCGACGTCGAAGACGGACGGGCGATCGGCGTGCGCGGCAACCCCGACCATCCGTTCACCCGCGGCGGGCTGTGCCTCAAGGTCAACAACTACGAAGAACGCACCTACAGCCCGGAGCGTGTGCTCACGCCCCTGAAGCGTAGCGGGCCCAAGGGGAGCGGCCAGTTCGAGCCCATCACGTGGGACGCGGCCATGGGCGAAATCGCAACCCGCTGGAACGCGATCATCGACGAATTCGGCAGCGAGGCGATCCTGCCCCACAGTTTTCTGGGCGCCATGGGGGTGCTCAACGGCCTGTCTTCAGGCGATGCCTTCTTCAATCGCCTGGGCGCCTCGATCGCCGAGCGGACCTATTGCGGCTCGGGCTCTTCTACGGGCTACATTATGACCGTGGGTGCGACCCCCGGCACCGATCCCGAGACGATCGTGCATTCGAAATACATCGTGCTCTGGGCAACCAACACGATCAGCACCAACCTGCATCTTTGGCCGTTCATCGCCGAGGCCCGGAAGAACGGCGCCAAGGTCGTGGTGATCGACCCGATCCGGACCCGCACCGCGAAGAAGGCCGACTGGCACCTACCGATCAAGCCCGGCACCGACGGGGCCCTGGCCATGGCCATGATCCAGGTGATCATTGAAGAAAATTTGGTCGATGACGACTATGTGGCAAACCACACGCTGGGCTACGATGAACTGGCGGAACGCGCGGCGGAGTACCCGCCCGAAGCGGTCGCCGACACCATCGGCGTGCCCGCCGCGGACATTCGCACTCTGGCCCGCGAGTTCGCCGCCGCTCAGCCTGCGGTGATCCGCCCTGGCGTCGCTATCGAGCGCCACCCCGGCGGCGGCCAGACGATGCGCGCCATCACTTGCCTGCCCGCGCTGGTTGGCGCGTGGCGCCAGATCGGCGGCGGCATGATAGCGATGCCGGAATTCGCCTTCCCGATCAAGCAAGACGCGCTCATGCGGCCCGACTGGATCCGCCCCGGCACGCGGGTGATCAATCAGTGGCGCCTGGGCCGGGCACTGACCGGCGAACTTGCGCTCGACCCGCCGATCAAATCCCTCGTCGTCTACAACGCCAATCCGGTACTCGTCGTGCCCGAGCAGGAGAAGGTGCTGGCCGGGCTCGTCCGCGACGACCTGTTTACTGTCGTCCACGAGCAATTTTTGACCGACACCGCGCGCTACGCCGATCTCGTGCTGCCCGCGACCACCCAGCTCGAGCAGTTCGACCTCGTCGCCTCCTGGGGCCAGTATTATTTTTCCATCAACGAGCCCGCGATCGCGCCGCTCGGCGAAGCGGTGCCCAACACCGAGTTCTTTCGCCGTCTCGCCGGCGCCATGGGCTTCGACGATGCTCACTTCGCGCGCAGCGATGCGGAAACCCTCGGTGCGGTCGTCGACTGGGACGATCCGAAGATGGCGGGAATTACGCTCGAGGGCTTGCGCAAGACGGGCTTCGCAAAGCTCACCACGCCCGAGGCTTGGGGTGACGCACCTCACGGCGAGGGCAATTTCCCGACCCCGTCGGGCAAATGCGAGCTTCGCGCCTCGCTGGCCGAAAACGGCGATTTCGTCCTGGCCGGGTTGCGCCAGGGCTCAGAGGAACATCAATCGGGCGAGCCGGTCGATCCCCTGCCCCATTTCATTGCGCCGGGCGAATCGAACGATCCCGAGCGCCGGGCGCGCTATCCGCTGAACATCGTCTCGCCCAAGAGCCATGCCTTTATCAATTCGAGCTTTGGCAACCTGCCCCAGCAGCGCCACCACGCAGGCGAAAAACAGATCCTCATGATCCATCCCGACGACGCGACGGCACGCAATATCGGCGAGGGATCCACGGTCCGGGTGTTCAACGACCGCGGCAGTTTTGTCGCCGTCGCCCAGGTCAACGACGATCTGCGCACAGGCCTGGTCTGCGCGCCGATGGGCTACTGGCGCAACGCCTCGCCCAACGGCGAGGACGGGCGGACCGTTGCCGCCGTGCATTCGGCAACCTACGCAGACATGGGCCGGGCACCAACCTTTTCGGACAGTCTGGTCGAGGTCGAGGTCGACGAATAACCGGCACACCCCGATGCTGCAACAGAGAGAACACCATGGCCGATCCCCATAAAGGCAAGTTTCACGGCAACGAAAATATTGACCGGCTAGGAAGGGTCTCCCGGAACCACCAGAAGGAAGCTACCGAGCGCGCGCTCCGGCTGGGAATGGAGGCGGCGGACTCCGTCAACGACCGCTCCATCCCGCTGTTCAGCCGGGGCTATTCCCCCGCCTTCGCGGGCATCAATACCTTTATGAAGGCGCCCTATTGCGAGGACGTGAGCGAAGTTGGCCAATACGAGGCCGCGTTCATCGGCGAGCCTTACGACGGCGGCTGCACCTTCCGCCCGGGCGCGCGCTGGGGCCCCCAAGCGGTGCGCCAAATCTCAGCGCTTTACGACAGCTATTCGCTCGATAACGGAGTTGACCTGCAGGAGGAGCTCACGCTGTGCGACCTGGGCGACGTGCATGTCATCCCAGCCAATATTGAAAAAACCTTCGATCAATGCACCAAGGCGATCGAGCATGTCTATACCTCGGGCGTCTTTCCGGTGATCTGCGGCGGAGATCACAGCCTGGGCCTGCCCAACATCCGGGCCATCGCGCCCCATATCGACGGTAATGTGGGGATCATCCATATCGACCGTCATCTCGACTGCGAGCCGTGGCAAATGGACGAGCGCATGCACGGCACCTCGTGGTACTGGGCGGTCCACGAGCCGACCGGCTCGACCCACCGGGACCATGCCCATATGCACGACGTCGGGCTGCCCAACTGCCAGCCGGAAAACTTTGTCCAGGTCGGCATCGGCGGCTGGGCCGGCATGCGCGGGGCCGCCGACGTGGTGCGCCGGCGCGGCACCCAGGTGATGAGTATCGAAGACATCGACGAACTGGGCCCGGCGAAGGCCGCGGAGATGGCGCTGGAGATAGCCTGGAAGGGTACGAAGGCGGTGTTTTTATCGTTCGATATTGATTCCATAGACCCGGCGTTCGCGCCGGGTACCGGCGCTCCGGAGCCGGGCGGCATCCAGCCCCGCGAAGCGATCAAGATGATCCGCGCGATCGCGCGCGAGGGCTTGTGCGGAATGGAGGTGGTCGAGATTTCGCCGCCCTACGACGTCAACGAAAATACCGCCCAGCTCGGCTGCAAACTGATGCTCGAGGCTCTGGCCGCGATGGTCGTCGAAGGCAAGCTCGGCCATCGCGAGAAGGTGATGAAACCGGCTTAGCGGTCGGTTGTCACCCGAGACGGCCCTTGGTCGGCGCTAAAATCAGCGTTCTAAACTACTGCGTAGTGGTGGTCGTCACCACCCCTTTTTGGTCTTCGCTAGTCACCGCCTGAACAACCACGCCGACCACCGCCAGCAGCAATAGCCACGCCCGTACCGATACCGCCCGCAGCCGCGCTCGCCGCTGATGCTGCGGTCGCTGCTGTGCCGCCAGTGGTGCCCGCCGCGCCAGCGGCCGTCGTCGTCACCGTCTCGGCGACTGCGCCACTGTTCTGGAGCCAAGGCTTTGAGGCCACCTCTTTCGCTGATCTTCTCGCCGCCACGGGCCTCTCGAAGAGCAGTCTCTAACGAGGCGTTTACGAGCAAGCACGCGCTCTTCTTGGCTACGCTCGAACGCTGCGACGCGACGGTCATGGCGGAAATAGTGGCGCGCTTGAACGATGCCCGCCTGCCCCGCGCCGCCGTGGTCGCGCTTCTGGTCGCGCGGCTGCAAACAACTCGATCTACCGCGACCAGCGCGGTTGCCTGATGGCGAACACGGCTATGGAGAGAGCGCCTCGAGCGAGCGCGCAAGGCGAGAGAAATCGAGGCGGGGCGCGATGTCCGTGCCCCCGGGGCCCTCGTGATCACGGCCCTGAACGGTTTACGGGTGGGCGCCAAGATCACCCCCGACCGGTTGCGCCTGAACGCGGCCGCCCAGAAGGCGCTTCGCGCGCCCGGCCGAATTATTAGCCGTCACATTTTGGTGGGAACGTTGCCTACGCCGCCCGGATACTGCGGGATCCGCGGGATCCGCGGTATCCGCGCTTGGGCGCAGAGGTGATATAGGCCTTCGCGCAATGTTCGGCGCAATAAGGCCGGCTTTCGATCGCCGCCTTGCCGCAGAAATGGAATTTTTCCTCGGCCGGGTCGCCGATCGGCCACAGGCAGGTGGGGCCTTTTACCAGCACGATCTTCGAGGGTTTGCGCTGGATTGGCGACTGGCGCGAGGGCAGGCCCATGCGGTGGACCTTGCCCACTACCGCGTTTTTCGAGATCCCAAGGCGACGCCCGATCTCGCTGGTGGTCAGTCCCTCATTCCACAGGCGCTCGACTTCTTCAATTCGCTCGGGGGTCCAGCTCATGACAACGATCCTTTATCCAAATCTTGCGGGTTATATTGCCTAAACCACAACATATAGATATTTTCTGGATCCGCAAGTCGTTTTTGGCGGCCACCAAGAGATTGCGGCTTAGCGCCTCCGGCGCAGCAGGAGGTAAAGCGCACCCGAGCCGCCGTCGCGCGGCTGGGCCTGGGCCACGCCCAGGATCAGCGAGCGGAGCGGCGCTTGATTGAGCCAATGGGGCACCATACGCCAAAGCACGCCCCCGGAACCGCCGCGGCCCTTGCCGGTAATCACCAGCACGCAACGGTTTCCGGCCGCCTCGGCCTCGGCCACGAAGTCGTTGAGCGCCCGGTGGGCCTCGGCCTGGATCATGCCGTGCAGATCGAGGCGGTCCTCGATGGGCGTTTGCCCCCGCTTTAGGCGGAGCGCGCTGCGCTTGTCGATCCCGGCAAACGCACCGGGCGTAAGATCGGGCAACGCTGCGCGCGCGGGCGCGGGTTCGGTGGCAAAGGGCGCGGGCTTCAGCTTTTTGGCCCTCGCCGCAGAGGCCGGTGGTCCGGCATCGGGCAAGGGTGCGTCGGTGCGGCGTAGCGCTACATCGCGCATCACCGAGCGGAACAGCGCGCTTTCGTCGCGGCTGGGACGGCGCCCGCTCACTCGTCCTCTGCGGCCGGGCCCACGATCACGACGTGAAGCCGGCGGGGGCCGTGGGCGCCGAGCTGGATTTTCTGTTCGATATCGGCGGTGCGCGACGGCCCGGTAACGAAGTTCACGTTACGCGGCATGGGGCCGCTCTGGCGCAGCAACGCCCAGCCCTCCTCGTAGGTACCCATGACCTGCTCGGCGCGGAGCACCACGATGTGGTTGTCGGGCAGAAAATTCAGCGTCGTCGGGGTCTCAGGGCCTGAGAGCATCATCAAGGACCCGGTCTCCGCGATGCCCGCGAACGCTCCCGAGACCGCGACGAGGTCGTCGCCTGCGGTGGCACCGCGGCGGATTTGCAAGGTCGGCTTATCGTCCCAGGGATAGGCATCGAGCGACGCATCCGGCGCCATGACGACCTCGCTCGGCAGGTTGTGGCGCGCCAGATAATCGGTCACCGCCCCGGGCACGTCTGCCATCCCGCCGATCCGCTCGACACTCGCCGCGACCGCCTCGGCCTGCTCCTGAAACAGCACGAGCTGTTCCGCGTGGGGTACTTGCGCGCGGGCCGGGATCAGACCCGGCGCATGGCCGCGCAGGCGCGCCCGCAAACCCTCGCGCGCGGTCTCGTCCAGCGGCCCGCGGCCCAGCCGCTTGGCAATTGTCGCCAGGATGGCGTCGCGCGAACTGCTCACCGCCTGTTTCCCGGGCGGCCCCCGGCGCGCCACTGCGCCTTGAAGGTTCGGCCTTCGGGCGCGGGCAGATCGCGCGAGGCGGTCCAGCCGCCCGCCAGCGGCAGGCGCGAGAGCCGACCCCGGCGTCCCGCGAGCAGGCGGAGCGCGCGCGCGGCCAGCCCGGTCACCCGGTTATAGAGCGCGGGGTGGCGCACCAGCCAGGCCCAGAGCCCGAGGTTTCGGCGCACTGCCGGAGCGCTGTAGCGGCCCTCGAACTCGCGCTCGCGCCAATGACGCATCATCTTGGGTAGCGGGATGCGCATCGGGCAGACCGCCTCGCAACGGCCGCAGAAGGACGAGGCGTTGGGCAAGTGACCGGCTTCCTCGATGCCGAGCAGCAACGGCGTATAGACCGCACCCATGGGGCCCGAATAGACCCAGCCGTAGGCATGGCCCCCGATCGCGCGGTAGACCGGGCAGTGGTTGAGGCAGGCGGAGCAGCGAATGCAGCGCAGCATATCGTGGAACTCGCCGCCCAGCGCCGCGCTGCGCCCGTTATCGAGGATCACGACGTGGAACGCATCGGGCCCGTCGAGGTCGTCCGGGCGCTTGGGTCCGGTCGAAAAGGTGGTGTAGGTAGAAAATTCTTGGCCCGTCGCCGAGCGGGCGAGCAGGCGGAGTAGCGTCGTGGTGTCTTCGAGCGTGGGCACGATCTTCTCGATCGACGCGGTCACGATATGGGTGCGCGGCAGGGTCTGGGTCAGATCGCCGTTGCCCTCGTTGGTTACGATCACCGTGCTGCCGGTTTCGGCGACCAGAAAATTGGCGCCCGTGATACCGACATCGGCGTCGATGAACTTCTGGCGCAGGATCTGGCGCGCCTCGTCGACCAGCGCCCGCACTTCGTCCAACCGTTCAGTCTTGCCGTAACGCGCGTGATGCTTAACGAACAGGTCGGCGACGTCGTCCTGGGTCTTGTGGATCGCGGGCGCGATAATGTGACTGGGCGGCTCGCCGGCGAGCTGGATGATGTATTCACCGAGATCGGTCTCGATGGGCTCGATGCCGTTGGCTTCGAGGAAGGGATTGATGTCGATTTCCTCGCCGGTCATCGACTTGCCCTTGGTCACGGTCTTTGCGCCCGCTTCGCGGCAGATCGCGAGGATCGTCTCGCGTGCTTCCGCCCCGGTCTGGCACCAGTGGACCTGGCCGCCCTGCTCGACCACCCGGGCTTCGAACTCCTCGAGATAGAAATCAAGGTTTTCGAGAACATGGGCCTTGATGTCGCGGCCCTCGTCGCGCAGCGCCTCGAACTCCGGCAGTTTGCCCACGGCCTTGCCGCGCTTGTCGATGAATCCCTTGCGCATGTTCGAGAGCGCCTGCTGCAGATGCGCGTCATTGACCGCGGCTCGCGAGTTTTCCTTAAAGGCGCGGGTGGTACGCTCCATGACGTGCCTCAGCCGTCCGCGTCGCCGATGGCCGGGCCGTCGGTCATGCCCGCCAGGACTTCGGCAACGTGGCGCACCCGGATCGGCGAGCCCTGACGCTTGAGCCGGCCCGCCATATTGAGCAGGCAGCCCATATCGCCGGCGAGCAGCAAGTCCGCGCCAGTCTGGGCGACATCATCAAGCTTGCTGTCGACCATGCTGGTTGAGACGTCGGGGTATTTCACGCAGAAGGTGCCGCCAAACCCGCAGCAGGCCTCACCGTCCGCGAGCTCGACCAGCTCAAGCCCCTCAACCGAGGCCAGCAGAGCGCGGGGCTGGGCGTGAATCTTCATCTCGCGCAGGCTCGAACAGGAATCGTGGTAGGTCGCGCGCGCGCTCAAGCGCTCCTCGACCCCCGCCATCCCGCGCTCATCGACCAGGAAGCCCACGAGTTCGAAGGTCTTGGCTGCCAGCGCCTCGGCCCGCGCGCTCCACGCAGGGTCGGCTGCGAACAGGCGCGGGTAATGCTCGCGGATCATGCCGGCGCAAGAGCCCGAGGGGGCAACCACATAGTCGAAGCCCTCGAAGGCCGCGATGGTCTGGTTAGCGATCGCCATGGTCTCGGCGCGCGCGCCCGAATTGTAGGCCGGTTGGCCGCAGCAGGTCTGGTTCATGGGTACTTCGACACGGCACCCCGCCTGCTCCAGAAGCTTGACTGCGGCAAAGCCGACGCTCGGGCGCATCAGGTCGACCAGGCATGTCACGAACAATCCAACGCGCGGGGCGGGCTCGGTCATGGGCGGCACCCTTCGCGCTTCGGGGTCCGAAGCCCGGAGCATGACGAGGTAACGCCGCCAGGGCAACTCCCAAAGCAATTCACCGCGCGATCTCCGCCCGTTCGCCCAGCACCGCGGCCAGCGCGCGCGGCAGCAGCAGGGCGAAATTTCCGGTCTGGCGCATATGGCCCGCGATCCGCTCGGCTTCCGCACCCGCGCCCCAGAACAGATCGCCACGCACAGCGCCCCGGATTGCGCCGCCGGTATCCTGGGCAATCATTAGGCGGCGCAACGGCGCTTCACCGCCGCCCGGCAGCGGCGCGCTGGTCGCAAGCCAGAGCGGTGCGCCCAGGGGCAAGATCCGACGATCCACTGCGAGCGAGCGACCCGGTGTGAGGGGCACGTTAGCCGCTCCCAGAGGCCCCGGTTCGCTGCCATCGCCGGGCAGCCAGCGGAAAAATACATAAGACGAGTTAAGCGCCATCACGGCAGCCGCCTCGTCGGGGTGGTCCCCAAGCCAGGCGCGAATAGTCTGCAGCGAAACCTCGTCCTTGCTCAGCGCGCCGCGTTCGACCAGCGCCCGGCCGATAGCGTAATAGACATGCCCGTTGCTCGCGGCGTAGCCGATCCGGCGCGACTGGCCGTTCTCGAAGACGATCCGGCCCGAACCCTGGATATGTAGGAAGAAGGCGGCCACCGCATCGTCGACCCAGACCAGCTCGAGGCCATCGCCGTTCAGCGCGCCCGATGCGATCTGCGCACGATCAGCGTAGGGCACGAAACGCTCGCCCTCAACGCGCCCCGCAATGCGCTCGCCTTTAAGCTCGTCACGAAACGCCCCCAGATCGAGCTCGACCAGATCGGGCGGGCGGGCATAGAGCGCTACCTGGTAGGCCCCGCCGGGCCCAAGCGCGCCTCGCAGTTCGGGCTCGTAATAGCCGGTGAATAGACCTTCGGACGTGCCGTTTTCGAAAACTTGGTACGGCGCAAAGGCCCGCTCGAAGAAGCCGCGTGCCGCCACCTTGTCAACGCCTCCTGCCTCGATCATTGCGCGCGCCTCGGTGCAGCCCGGCTGCCAGTCGCCGGCCGTGCCCGCAAATCCCGCGCCACCCATGCTCCGCGCCGGATCGCGCGCGAGGACAGCCGCGCAGCTTCGGGCGAAGGCGCCGAGCGCGCCCGAGGGGTCGTCCTCGGCCCAGCCGGTAAGATCGGTGAACTCGATGCGCTCAAGCGCGACCACATCCGGTGCGGAAAGTCGCTCGGCACAGCCCGCGAGCAGCAACACACTGCCCAGCGCGCTCACGAGCCCGCGGCGAATTCGCGCGCGCGCGCTCACGTGAGCGAGCGGGTTTCGGCCAACAGCCAATTAGGATCGCGCGAGCGGGTGTTACGCGAGAACATCCAGATATCGGTGACCCGCACGACCTTGGTTTCGTCGCCGGCAACGACTGCGCCGTCCGCGTCGCGCGTGACGTTGATTTGCTCGGTGGCGAACTTGACAGTGATCTTAGCGGTGCGGCCTTTGAGCGCGGCCTCGAGGATATCGGCGCCGCGAACGCCGACGAGGGTCGTCTCCAGGTTCTGCTTTTTGGCCAGGCGCTCGCGGATAGCCTCGACGAATTGATCATAGAGGTCGTCCGCCAGCAGCGGACGCAACGCTGCGGAATCCGCCCGGGCAAAGGACTCGACGATCATCTCGAACGCCCCCCGCGCACCCTGGAGGAAACCCCGGTGGTTGAATTCGGGATCGGCGATGGATATCTGAGCGAGGCCAAGATCGATCGACGAGCCACCGCCTGCGGGCTTGCCCGGTCGGACCGGTTCCGGCTTCGCTGCGGTTTCGCCGCCACGGGGCGCCTCGTCCTCGGGCGTTCCGGGCTCCGCCTGGTCCCATTCCGAGGCCCGACTCTCCGCGTCGGGTTCATCGGGTTCGCGGTCGTCGCTGCGATCAGGTAGATTGATAATGTTGCCGGACCGTTTCACCGAACGCTTGGTGCGCGAAAACCGATCGGCGTCGCGTTCTTCCTGTCCGGTGCGCCGGCCCAGCACCTTGCGCAAACGCAACACGATGAAGATCGCAATTACCGCGAACAGGATAATATCGAAAAATTGAAATCCGCCGGACATACTTCTACAACCTCACGACGCGCTGACGCGCCGTCTGGGTCGGAAAAATCGCAACACCCCAATCGCGCCGCCTAGAATGTAAATAGCCCTTTGCTGGGGAAACCTCAAGTACCGCCATGCCCTTCCTTTTGTTCCTCGGCCTGATCGCGAGCGAAATTCTGCTCTTCGTCGAGGTCGGCGGCCTGATCGGCGTCTGGCCGACCCTGGGCTCAATCCTCGGCACCGCGCTGCTCGGCGGCCTGATCCTGCGCCACCAGGGGCTCGCCACTCTGAGCCGGGTCCGCGCCCAGATTGAGCGTCACGAAATACCCGTCGCCGAGATCCTCGACGGCATGGCGCTGTTGGTGACCGCGCTGCTCTTGCTGACGCCGGGCTACGTCACCGATGCGCTAGGCTTCGTGCTACTCGTCCCGCCGCTGCGCCATCTTGTCCTGCGCCGCGCCGTGCGCGTGCTCGAGGTGCGCCTCGCCACCGCGCGCGGCGCAGGCTTTGGAGCCGCGAACGATGACGGGGTAATCGACGGCGATTTCACCGACGTGACATCGGACGAGCCGGGCGCGGGTAACAACGATGGCCGCCTGCCGCCGCCACGCAACGGCTAATTCGGCACCACATCCCAGCCGAGGCCGTGGCAGCCTTGTTTGGTGCGGCGGCCCGTGTTACTTGCTGGCAATCCAACCATGGGAGGCAACTGATGGCAGACGAAGAAAGTCTAGACGTTCCCGTCGGTGGCGCCGACGCCGTTCTCAGCGGGGCGCCAGAGGGGGCCGCGCAGGACCCCGCGAAGCGCCCGTCCATGGCGCTGGAGGCCCAGTACACCAAAGATCTCTCGTTCGAGAATCCGCGCGCGCCACAGAGCCTGTCACCCAACGACAAGCGTCCCGATATCCGCCTCACCGTCGATGTTCGGGCCAAGCCGCTCAAAGACAACACCCACGAGGTAGCGCTGCATCTGAAGGTCGAGGCCAAGGCAGGTGACGATCCGATGTTCATCGTCGATCTGGTCTATGCCGGGGTTGCGACGCTCGCCAACATCGAGGCTCAGGCGCTTCAGCCGGTCCTGATGATCGAGGCGCCCCGCCAGCTGTTTCCCTTCGCGCGCCGGATCATCAGCGATGCCGCGCGCGATGGCGGCTTTCCGCCGATCATGCTGGCACCGATCGACTTCGTCGCGCTCTACCGGCGCGGCCTCGAGAAGCAAAAATCCAAGGCCACCGAAGCGGGCGCCGCCCCCACCGAGGACGAGAAGGCCAAAGACTAGCGGCAGCTCAGTCCGCCGCCTCGTCCTTTTGTTCCCAGATCGGATCGCTCAGCGTGGCGACGAGCGCCGCGTGTCGGGCCGCCTCGTCGGCGCTCGGCGCGTGGGGCCGGGGCTCGAGCCGCGGCCGCGTCTTCGTCGTGGCGGGCTCGCCCTCCCCCGTCGCCTCGCCTCCATCCTGCGCGCTTAGCCCAAGGCCCGGCTGGCGACCGCCCACCAACTCGAGATAGACCTCGGCCAGCAGTTCGGCGTCGAGCAGCGCGCCGTGACGGGTGCGGTGCGAATTGTCAATGGCGAAGCGTCGGCACAGCGCATCGAGGCTTGCTTGCGCGCCCGGGAAGCGTTGGCGCGCAAGTTTCACCGTATCCACGGCGCGCCCGGCATCCAGCGGGGCGAAGCCGAGATTTTTCAGCTCGGCGTTGAGAAAGCCTAGATCGAACGCCGCGTTGTGGATCACCAGCGTGTCGTCACCGACGAAATCGAGAAAACCCCCGACGACTTCGCCGAACACAGGCTTCTCGCTCAAGAATTCCGTCGACAGCCCGTGCACCGCGAAGGCCCCCGCGGGCATCTCGCGCTCGGGGTTAATGTAGACCTGCCAGGCGCGTCCCGTCGCAACGTGGTTGACCAGTTCAAGGCAACCGATCTCCACGATCCGATGTCCCTCCGCAGGCTCGAGGCCCGTGGTTTCCGTATCGAGAACGATTTCGCGCATCTCTTTGCCCTACTCCCAGCAACCCGGCCAGCATCGGCCCTCTCGGGATTTGAGGATTCTGACGATGGCGCGCACTTCGCGCAAGGTTGCGCAGACGCCGCCCCCCGTCGGAATAAAAAAATCGGCGCGGCGGAATTTCTCCCGCTCGCTCATCTGGCGTGACCGAATGGCGGTAAGCTTCGCGAGCGTCATTCCCGCCCGGCTCATCACACGCACGCGCTGCACACTCGCCGGGGCCCAAACCACGGCGCTCGCATCGCACCCGGCCTCGCCGCCGGTCTCGAACAGCAGGGGTACTTCGAGCACCGCGAGCCGGACACCGCGGGCGGCGGCGGCGGCGAGGAAGGCCCGCGTATCTTCGCGCACCTTCGGATGCAAAACGGCTTCGAGCCGCTTGAGTTCGGCCGGTTTGCCGAACACGCGCGACGCCAGCCGCGCCCGCTCAATCCGGCGGCTGCGGCCACGGCCCCAGGCAACCCCGGGAAATATCTTTTCGACCGCCCCGACGGCTGCGCCCCCGGGGCCGGTCAGCCGGTGCACTGCCGCGTCGGCATCGAACATTGCGGCACCCGCGCGGGCGAACGCGCGCGCTGCGAAGCTCTTGCCCATGCCGATCGATCCGGTCAGCCCGAGGATGATCACCGCAGCCCGGCCCGCCAGGCCAGCACGAAAGTACGCAAGGCGTCGTCGACCTTGGGCTCGACGCCGAACCAGGCGGCAAACCCAGGCCGTGCCTGATGGAGCAACATGCCGAGACCGTCGACGCCGATGTGTCCTGCGCTGCGCGCTGCCGCCAGCAGCGGTGTCTCGAGCGGCGCATAGACCAGGTCGTTGACAACGGCCCGCTCGGACAAATCATCAAGCGCGAGGGTCAGCGGCCCTTTCCCGTCCATCCCGAGCGCGGTGGTATTAACGAGCAGCGCCGCGCCCGCCAGCGCCTCTTCGCGGCCAACCCAAGAGACCACGCTGAGCGGCCCGTCGACTGCTTCGGCCAACGCTTCGGCCCGCTCCAGCGTCCGGTTGACCAGCCTGATTGCTGGCACGCCGGCATCGAGCAGCGCCACAACCACGGCGCGCGCCGCGCCGCCAGCGCCCAGCACCACCGCCGGGCCCGCATCCGCTCGCCAAGCCGGCGCGGCGGCGCGCAGGTTTTCAAGAAAGCCGTAGCCGTCGGTATTCTCGCCATAAAGGCTGCCGTCGTCGCGCCGGATCACCGTGTTGACCGCACCGACCTTTCGCGCCAGCGCGCTCGCTTCGTCGACGGCGGCGAGCGCGGCCTCCTTGTGCGGAATCGTCACGTTGACCCCGGCAAAGCCCAGCTGGCTCAGGACGCGAAGCGCCTGGCCGAAATGCTCGGGCGCCACGGGCAGGGGCAGATAGGCTCCGTCGATACCGTGGCGTTCGAGCCAGCAGCCGTGCAGGCGCGGCGAGAGCGACTGGCTGACCGGCCAACCCATCACCCCGGCGATGCGTGTGGTTCCCGACGCGGTCACGATGGCAGCGCTCCTTTCGCGCGCAAGAAATTGAGCAGGGGGAGCAACGGCAAGCCGAGGATGGTGAAAAAATCGCCATCAATCCGCTCGAACAGCTGGGCCCCGGCGCCTTCGAGCTGGTAAGCCCCGACCGACGTGAGCGCCGCGTCGCCGACCCGATCGAGATAGGCTTCGAGAAACTCGTCGGAGAACTCGCGCATCTCGAGTCGCGGTGATTCCGCACAGCCCCACAGCCTGGTTCCGTCGCGCAGCACACACACCGCGGTGGCAAGACGATGCTCCCGGCCGCTAAGCGTGCGCAGCTCGTCCCGGGCCTGCTCTCGGTTATCGGGCTTTTCGAACCAGCGGCCGTCGGCCTCGAGAATCTGATCGGCACCGATCACCAGGGCGCCGGGCGCATCGGTGCTGATCGCATCGGCCTTAAGCTCGGCCAGCGCCATCGCAGCTTCCTCGGCGCTGGCCCCGTCGGCCTTGAGCGCATCGCGCAAGTCTCCCTCGTCGACCGCTGAGGGGCGCTGCTCGATCACAAGCCCCGCCGCGGCCAGCAGCTTCGTACGGCTGGCGGAAGCCGACGCGAGCACGATCGCGGGCGCCTCGTTGGTCATCAGTCTTCGAGCCGCTCGGTGAGGAGCTGGAGGATTTCCGCCGCGGTCTCCTCGATCGATCGGCGTGAGACGTCGATCACCGGCCAGCCCCGCTCGGTGCACAGCCGGCGGGCCGTCATCACCTCCTCGCGGACCTGTTCGAGATCGACGTAATCCGTCTCCTCATCCTGGTGCAGCATGTCGAGCCGGTTGCGCCGGATCTGGACCAGACTTTCAGGGTTGCGGGTCACGCCGACGATCAGGGGCTTGCTCAAGCTGTCAAGCTCGCGCGGCGTGGGCACGCCGGGCACGATGGGAATGTTCGCCGCCTTTAGGCCCCGGTTCGCCAGGTAGAAGCAGGTCGGCGTTTTCGACGTGCGCGAAACACCGATAATGACGATGTCCGCGTCTTCCAGATCGCCAGCCAGCTGGCCGTCGTCGTGGCTGAGCACGAAATTCATGGAATCGATCCGGTTGAAATATTCGTTGTCGAGCACGTGTTGGCGGCCCGGCCGGCCCTGGCTCTCGGCGCCGAGATATATTGAGAGCGTCCCGATCACCGGGTCGAGTACGGGAATGCAGGGCAACTGAAGCGACCGACACCCCGCCTCGAGCGCCGTGCGCAGCTCGGGATTGACGAAGGTGAACATGACGACGCCGGGGTTTGCCTCGATATTGGCCAAGACCCGCTCGACCTGCGCCGGGCTTCGAATCAATGACCACAAATGCTCGGTCGCATCTACGTCTTCGAACTGGGCCAGGGCGGCACGCGCCAAGCCGATGATGGTCTCGCCGGTAGCGTCGGAGATCAAATGGAGGTGAAAGCTCTTCATGATGTTTTCACGGATAGCGGGGATACTCCGGCAATTCGGAGCGCGCCGCCGAAAGCCCCCCCACTCGCCTCCGTTTCCTCCCGCCAGCGGCTCCCTCGGGATAATTTTATCCCACCCCCCTGCGTTGCCGGGGTAACCCTTAGCACAGCTGGCCGAAAGACGGGATGTCCCCGTTCTTCATAGCGCCCGTAAGCACCGCATATTCCTAATCTTCGGGGAGATTGTCCCCATGATTACCCGAATATTCTCTTGCCCCCTCAAACGCTAGGCCCACAATCGTGGACAAATTTTTATTCCCACAGTTCACAGCCATCCACTATCCACCACAACCTATAGGTAAAATCTTATATTGTAGTAGTTGAGATCCCGTAACCCCTTCCCGGACCTCCCGTTCCATGTCCCCGTCCGTTTTAGACAAACCCCTGCTCAGCACGCTGAGGGGGCGGCCTTCGACAACGGTGCCCTACTGGTTCATGCGCCAGGCGGGTCGCTATCTTCCCGAATATCGAGCGCTCCGGGCGAAAACGCCTGATTTTCTGAAATTTTGCTACACACCCGATCTTGCCATCGAGGCGACGCTTCAACCAGTCCGCCGTTTCTCCCCCAACGGCGCCATCCTGTTTTGCGATATTCTCGTAGTTCCCGATGCACTGGGCGTCGAGGTCGGTTTCGTTGAAGGAACCGGTCCGGTTCTGACGCCCGTGCGCGACGCTGCATCTATTCCGCACCTCGATCCCGATGCTTTCCATAACCACCTCGCCCCAGTCTACGAAACCTTGGGCCGGCTCTCCAGTGACCTGCCCGACGATGTGACCCTGATCGGGTTTGCCGGAGCCCCCTGGACACTCGCCAGCTACATGGTCGAAGGCGGAAGCAGTCGAGATTTCGCCCGGACCAAGCAATGGGCTTACGGCGATCGCGAAGGGTTCTCGCGCCTGATCGACGTCTTGAGCGATGCGGTAGCAACGTTTCTGGTTCGCCAAATCGAGGCGGGTGCACAAGCCGTGCAGCTGTTCGATAGCTGGGCGGGCGTGCTTCCAGCCGTGGAGTTCAGCCGCTGGTGCGTCGAGCCGGTCCAACGAATCGTCGCAGCTGTGCGCGCAGCGTCCCCTCAGACCCCCGTCATCGCGTTTCCCCGCGGTGCGGGCCCCCTCTACGCCCATGTCGCGCAGGAGACCGGAGTCCAGGCGCTCAGCCTCGATACCGCCGTGCCGCTGCATTGGGCATGCGACGTGCTGCCCAAGACGGTGGTTCTTCAGGGCAATCTCGACCCCCAGCTGGCCGTCGTGGGCGGCGAGGCGATGGAGAGCGCGGCGCGCCATATTCTCGAAGTTATGAGCGACCGGCCGTTCGTCTTTAACCTCGGTCACGGTTTCGTGCCGGAGACGCCGCCGGAGAACGTCGAGCGGCTTGCCACCCTGATCCGCGAATGGCAACGCCCCGAAACGACGCCGGCCCCCGATCTGGTCAGGCTGGATTAATCACCGGCCCTCAGGTATGTCTCGCCGTCATGGCACGTACGGCGGTGGTTCTGTTCAATCTCGGCGGTCCCGATGGACCCGGGGCCGTACGGCCGTTTCTCTTCAACCTGTTCAACGATCCGGCCATTATCGGAGCGCCCGCCCCGATCCGTTGGCTAATCGCACGACTGATTTCGACCCGCCGCGCGCCGGTGGCCCGCGCGATCTACGCTAATATCGGCGGCAAATCTCCGCTCCTCGATTACACCCTGGAGCAGGCCCACGCGCTGGAGGCGGTCCTCGACGGCAAGGGCGGCGGCGTTGTCCGTGTCTTCGTCGCCATGCGCTACTGGCACCCTTTCGCCGACGAGGCCGCGCGCGAAGTCGCCGCCTTCGAGCCCGATCGTATTGTTCTGCTGCCGCTTTATCCGCAGTTTTCGACCACGACCAGCGGCTCTTCGTTCAGCGACTGGTCTCGCGCAGCAAGGGCTGAGGGTATCCATGCGCCGAGCACAGGCGTGTGCTGCTGGTTCCGTGAGCCCGGCTATGTCTCGGCCCAGGCGCGCTTGGTCCGCCACGCGATAGAAAAGGCCGCCACCGACCCGGCCCGGGCGCGGCTTCTGTTCTCGGCCCACGGCCTGCCCAAGAAGATCGTCGAGCGCGGCGATCCCTATCAATGGCAGATCGAGCAGACCGCCGCCGCCATCGTCGAAGCGCTGGCCATGCCCGAACTGGACTGGCGGGTTTGCTATCAAAGCCGGGTCGGGCCGCTCGAATGGATAGGGCCCTCCACTGAGGGGGAAATCGCAGCCGCCGGCGCCGAGGGCCGCTCCCTCGTGGTCATGCCCATCGCCTTCGTCTCGGAGCATTCGGAGACCTTGGTCGAACTCGACATTGAATATCGCAAGCTGGCCGGCGAAGCGGGCGTGCCGCTTTACGTCCGGGTTCCCGCCCTGTGCTCGGATGCGGGCTTTATTGAGGCGCTGGCCGGAATCGTGCGCACTGCCCCGGCGCGCAAGACGGGGCTTGCCTCGCTGGACGGTGCGCGCGGCTGCCCGGCAGGCTTCGCCGGCTGTCCGCTGGCGGTGAGCTGAGAGCGGGGGGGATCGGAATATGGGCGACGCGTATCTCTGGCTAAAAGCAGGGCACATCGTTGCAGTGATCGCCTGGATGGCGGGCATGCTCTATCTGCCGCGACTTTATGTCTATCACTGCCGGATTGCGCCCGGCACGCCGGAATCCGAGCGTTTCAAGATGATGGAGCGACGCTTGCTCCGCGCCATCATCAACCCCGCGATGACTGCCTCGTTCGGGTTCGGTATCGCGCTGATCTTCGTTCCCGGCATCGTCGATTGGTCCGAGGGCTGGATCTACGTCAAGCTGGTTTGCGTGGCCGCCATGACCGCGCTGCACGGCTTCCTCGCGCGCTGGCGGCGTCATTTCGCGGCCGATGCCAACCGTCATTCCGAGCGCTTCTACCGCTTCGTTAACGAGGGCCCGACGGTGCTGATAATCGCTATCGTCGTCTTTGTCGTGGTCAAACCCTTCTGATTGGTCGCGAATTTCGTATTTGACTTGTTCCGGTAGTTTGGATAACCATCGGACCGTCAGTCGGTTCTAATTGGTTTCCGACAAAACGGGAGCCCAGCGAACCCGCGCTTCTTACAGTCCTTTCCGGTTCCGGCCCGAGTTCATTGGGCTGTTTTTAATTTATCTAGGCCCGTTTCTGCGCGCCATAACCGCTTTCGAGTGGGCATCATGAATCTTCAAGAACTCAAACAGAAATCCCCGACCGATCTTTTGGCCTTCGCCGAGAGTCTCGAGGTCGAGAACGCGAATTCTCTCCGCCGTCAGGATCTCATGTTCGGGATCCTCAAGCAGTTGGCGATTCAGGATACGGCGATCTTCGGCGAGGGCGTGCTTGAGATCCTGCCCGACAGCTTCGGCTTCCTGCGCTCGCCCGAAGCGAACTACCTGCCCGGGCCCGACGATATTTATGTCAGCCCGAGCCAGATCCGCCGCTTTAGCATGCGCAACGGCGACACACTTTCGGGGCAGATCCGTTCGCCCAAGGCGGGGGAGCGTTATTTCGCGCTGCTCAAGGTCAAGGAGATCAACTTCGAGGAGCCCGAGGCGGTCAAGCATAAGGTCCATTTCGACAACCTGACCCCGCTCTATCCCGACGAACGGCTCAATCTTGACGTCGACGACCCGACCAAGAAAGACCTGACGTGCCGCGTGATCGATCTGGTCGCGCCCCAGGGCAAGGGCCAGCGGGCGTTGATCGTTGCCCCGCCGCGCACCGGCAAGACCGTGATGTTGCAGAACATCGCTCACGCCATCGAGGTCAACCACCCCGAGGTCTTCCTCATCGTGCTGCTGATCGATGAGCGGCCCGAGGAAGTCACCGACATGCTGCGCTCGGTCAAGGGCGAGGTCGTCAGCTCGACCTTCGACGAGGCGGCGACGCGCCACGTTCAGGTCACCGAGATGGTGCTCGAAAAGGCGAAGCGCCTGGTCGAGCACAAGCGCGACGTGGTCATCCTGCTCGATTCCATCACCCGCCTCGCGCGCGCCTACAACACCGTCGTGCCCTCGTCAGGCAAGGTTCTTACCGGCGGCGTTGATGCCAACGCTCTGCAGCGGCCCAAGCGCTTCTTTGGCGCCGCGCGCAACATCGAGGAGGGCGGCTCGCTGACTATCATCGCGACCGCCCTAGTTGACACGGGCTCGCGCATGGACGAGGTGATTTTTGAGGAGTTCAAGGGCACCGGTAACTCCGAGATCATCCTTGACCGCAAGCTGACCGACAAGCGCACCTTCCCGACCATGGATATCACCCGCTCGGGCACCCGCAAGGAAGAGCTGCTCGTGCCCAAGGACGTGCTAGCCAAGATGTGGGTGCTGCGCCGCATCCTCAACCCGATGGGCGTTGTCGATGCCATGGAATTCTTGCTCGACAAGCTCAAGGGCTCGAAGAACAACGATGATTTCTTCGAATCCATGAACACGTAAGACCCGCGCCGGCGGCGTCTCCGGCCAGCTAATTAAATTTCGCGGTCCGCCGCCTATGCGGCGTGAGCCGTCGTGGCGACTGAACGCTGTTTGGCTTTATGGAATAAAGCTAAACGGAAAAAGCCTTAGGGCAGCAAGATCGTCGAGCCCGCCGTCTTGCGCGCTTCGAGATCGACATGGGCCCGCATGGCCTCACTGAGCGGATAACGCTGGCGGGGCTCGGCGTCGATCACGCCCCTTTCGATCATGGCAAACACCGCGTTTGCGCTGGCCACCAACTCCTCGCGGGTTTCTGTGTATTGCATCAGCGAGGGCCGGGTAATGAACAGAGCCTTGGGCGAAAGCTTGAACATATCGAGCGGCGGCACCGGGCCCGAAGCCTGGCCGAAGCACACCATCAAGCCGCGCAGGCGCAGGCATTCAAGCGAGCGGTCGAAGGTATCCCTGCCGATGGAATCGTAGACCGCGGGAAGACCTGCGCCGTCGGTGATCTCCATGACCCGGTCGGCAAAATTCTCCTCGGCGTAGTTGATCGGATGATCGCAGCCGTGGCTTGCGGCGAGCGCGGCCTTCTCGGCCGAGCTGACAGTGCCGATCACCGTGGCACCCATCGCCTTAGCCCAGGCACAGGCTATCAGCCCGACCCCGCCTGCGGCGGCGTGGACCAGGATCGTATCGCCGGGCTGCACGGCGTAGCAGCGGTTGAGTAGATATTCCGTAGTCATGCCCTGGAGCATCACCGACGCGGCCTGCTCGGCGGAAATCGTATCGGGCAGCGCGACCAGCTTGGCGGCGGGCATTCGCCGCGCTTCGGCGTAGGCGCCGGGCGGGGCGCAGGCGTAGGCGACGCGATCGCCCACCGCAACCTCGCTCACCCCCTCGCCGACCGCCTCTACGGTGCCGGCCGCCTCCATGCCCAGAACCCAGGGCATTTCAGGCAGCGGATAGAGCCCGCTGCGCTGGTAGGTGTCGATAAAATTCAGCCCGATCGCCTCTTGGCGGACGATCGCCTCGCCCGGCCCGGGGGCATCGAGTGCGATGTCCTCGTAGACCAGCTCGGCGGGGCCGCCGGGGCGGTGGATGCGGACGGCCTTGATCATGTCAGGTGCTCCTCGAAGAAGGCGGCGGTGCGGGAATTCGCAAGTCCCGCGTCGGCCGCGTCGTAATGCTCGCCGCCGACGCGCGCGAAGGCGTGGTCCCGGTCCGGATAGCTGTGGATCGTGACCAGCGGATTGGCGCCTAAGTTATCCATGATTTGACCTTGCGATTCGGGGGGCACGAACTGGTCCTTTTCCGCGAGGTGCAGCATCAGGGGCTTGGGAATGTCGCCGGCTTCGTTCAGGGTGGCTTCGATGCCGATGCCGTAATAGCCGACCGAGCAATCGACGGACGAGCGGGTCGCCATCAGGTAGGCAAGCTTGCCGCCCAGGCAGTAGCCCGTTGCGCCCACTTTGCCCGAGCAACCGGGTTGGGCGCGCAGCGCGCTAAGCGCGGTAATGGCGTCCTCGACGCCGCGCGCCTCGTCGAAGCCCCGGTAGAGCGCGAAAGCGTGCGCCCACTCGGCTTCGCTCTGATCGGTAATCTGGATGTCCGGCTCCTGGCGCCAGAACAGGTCGGGACAAAGCGCCAGGTAGCCCTTTGCGGCGTAGCCGTCGCAGATCGCGCGCATCACGGCGTTGACGCCGAAAATCTCTTGCAGCACCAGCGCGCCCGCGCCCGCGCCGCCCTCGGGTGTCGCCAGATAGGCGCTGAAGCTCTCGCCGCCGCCCGACTCGATTAAGATGTTGCTTCCGGCCATGACAATCTCCCTTGTGTGGTTTCAAGCTCGAGCAACGCTTGCTTGGTCGTCACGCCGCCGCCGCCGGAAAAGCCGCCCTGCCAGCCGTTTGATCCGACCACCCGGTGACAGGGAATGATGATCGCGATGGGGTTGGCGCCGCACGCCCCGCCCACGGCGCGGGGTGCGGAGCCGATGCTGGCCGCGACCTCGCCGTAGGTGCGGGTCTCGCCGTAAGGAATCGCGCGTAGCGCCTGCCACACGCGGTGGCGGAATTCTCTGCCCCGGGGCGCCAGCGGCAAATCGAAAGTGTCGCGCCTGCTTGCGAAATAATCTTCAAGTTGATATTTTGCCTCTGCCAGCAGCGGCGTTGGTGGCGCCGAATCCGCCGGCGCGGAGGTCCAGTCTAGCGCGGTGATCGCGCCGCCCTCCTCGCTCACTTCGATCCAGCCCGAAGGGCTGTCCATGACCAGGGACGGCATCGTCCCGTACTCCCCGAGTACCCCGTTGCTTAATGTTTATCCGAGGCCGGGCGTTGCGACAAGGCATCGTGCAAGGCTACGGGGTCCGTATGGGGCAGTGAGCAGACCGGGCCGGTGCAGACATAGGCCGCCGGCCCGCCCTCGACGGTTGTTTTTCCATGCGCGGGATGGCCTTCGGGCAGGGCCGCTCCGGGGGCTGCACGCTGAACGATGCGCCACGGCTCGGCGCTGCGCAGCGCCGCGTCGAACAAGGCGTCGGCCGCCGCATCGCCGGTATCGCCGACGACCACGATCTGGACCGGGCGCTCGAGAAAGCCCGAGGCGCTGATCAAGCTGGCATAGGCGATGGGATTGTCCGCCGCATCGCCAGAAAACGCCGAAAGCAGGGCCTCGGCGCGTTCGACATAGGCGCTATCGCCGGTCAGGTGATAAAGCCGGCCGAGGACCTCGACCATCAGGCCGTTGCCCGCGGGCGTGGCGTTATCGCGCGCCTGCTTGGTCCGGGCAATCAGGGTTTCGCCGTCGTCGGGGGTGTAGAAATAGCCGCCCGTCGCTTCGTCCCAGTAATGGGCGTCGGCACTCGCGGTCCAGGCCTTCGCCCGGTCGAGAAAGCGGGGTGCTTGCATGGTTTCAAAAAGGATCAGAGCGGCCCGCGCCATGGCGGCGTAATCGTCGAGGAATTCGGCGCTCTTGACCCGTTCGCCTTTCGCCGAATGAGACAGCCGCTCGGCGCCGTCGGCATCGCTGCGGCCCATGGTCCCGGCGACGTAATCGAACGCGCGAACCGCGGCCGCTTGCCAGTCAGGGCGCGCGAACGGGGGTGCGAGCAGGGCAAGCGCCGCGATTGCAAGGCCGTTCCAGTCCGCGAGCACCGCGTCCGACCAACTCGGGCGCTCGCGGCTTTCGCGCGCATCAAGCAGCACCGCGCGGGCCGAGGCCAACTCAGCCTCGAGCGCGGGCTCGCCTAGGCCGTGCTCAGCCAGGCGGTTGAGGATTGTCTGGCCCTCCCAGTTGCCATTTGGCGTAACGTCATAGATTTGCTTGAATAATTCTGATTGTGGACCGATCAGTCCATCAATTTCCTCGGCGCTCCAGACGTAAAACCGGCCCTCCTCGCCCTCGGAATCCGCGTCCAGTGCGCTGGCGAAGCCGCCACCGTCCGCGATCATTTCCCGAAGCAGCCAATCGATCGTCTCCTCGATCCGTGCGGCGAACAGCGGATCGCCCGCGTCGAGCCACAGCCGGCCGATCAGCTCGAGCAGCAGGGCGTTGTCGTAGAGCATTTTTTCGAAATGCGGCGCGAGCCAGCGCTCATCCGTGGAATAGCGCGCAAAGCCGCCGCCGAGGTGGTCGTAGATGCCGCCCTGGCAAATCCGCGCGAGGGAAAACGTAACGCCCTCCTTGAGCTCCGCCTCGCCAGCCAGCCAGCCGCCCCGCCAGATCATGTCGAGCGCGCTGGTCATGGGGAACTTGGGCGCGAGCCCGAGCCCGCCGTGGCGGCGGTCGAGTTCACCGTCGAGGCGGCGCGCGCCTGCCTCGAGGTGCCCGAGCCCGAGCCGCTCGCCAGCGACGCTGGCGGAATTCTGCACGATGGCGCGGCTCAGAGCCTCGGTATTCTGTTTGACCTTGTCGGGTGTGCTGGAGAATGTTTCTACAACCGAATCAAGAACTTGAGGAAACGCTGGGCGACCGAATTGGGGCGTCGGCGGAAAATAGGTACCACCCCAGAACGGCCCGCCACCGGGCGTGAGGAACATGGTTAGCGGCCAGCCGCCCTGTTGCCCGGTGAGCGCGAGGGCAAGCTGGTAGATGGCGTCGAGATCGGGGCGTTCTTCGCGATCGACCTTGATGTTGACGAAATTTTCGTTCATCTGGGCCGCGATGGCGTCGTTCTCGAAGCATTCGTGGGCCATGACGTGGCACCAGTGGCAGGCGGAGTAGCCGACCGAGAGCAGGATCGGCTTGTTTTCGCGCCGGGCCTGGCTGAGCGCGGTTTCGTCCCAGGGCTGCCATTCCACGGGATTGTCCTTGTGCTGGGCGAGATAGAGGCTGGTCTCGTTGGCCAGGCGGTTGGTCATTGCGGGGGCGTCCTTGGCAACGCGGGGTGCGATATCTTCGGGGAGTGGGCAGTGTGCGGCGGAGTTCTCGTGCCAAACTGTATTTTAACCTAATATATACTGTGAAGCGGGCTCAGCTAGAGTCTAATGGCGGATTTTCTGCTGGCGGCTCGGACGCTGCCTATTCTGCGAAAACTCCGTAAAAAATGGTAATTGGACGGTGATTCAGGGTAAAATTGGGATGTAGGGGCCCTATATGGCACGAATTGTCTAAAAGCACCCCCTAAATGAGGCCATGTGATGAAAATATCGATCGAAAGCGACTGCAGCCCCGGCGAAGCGCGGACTTTCTTGGGTTTCCCCGACATGGAATCCCTGCAAAAGGCGGTTCTTGGCGCGGCCGAGGAACGGCTTGGGGATGCGGTGCGCGGCATAGACGCGGAGATCCTAGTCAAGACCTGGCTGCCGCAAGGGCTCAAGGGGGCCGAGGAGCGGCAAGGGGCGTTATGGTCGGGCCTCGCCGACGCCGATCGGTCGGGGATCGCGGGCAAACCCAATGGGGGGGCCTCGTGAGCGATCCCGAGCCCTATTATGCGCGCCATATTTTTTGTTGCACCAACCGACGGGTCAAGGGCCACCGGCGCGGCTGTTGCGCGGAGAAGAATTCGGTAGAGTTGCGCAACCACCTGAAACAGAGGGTTAAAGAGGAAGGCCTCGCGGACGTCCGGATCAACAATTCGGGCTGTCTCGACCGCTGCGAGCTCGGCCCCACCCTGGTGATCTACCCCGAGGGGGTGTGGTACGGCTACTCAAACCGCGAGGATCTCGACGAGATCCTGGAGCGCCACATAAAACTGGGCGGGCGGGTCGCGCGCCTGATGCTCCACCCCGAACAGCGCCCGCCGGATAAGGAGCCGGCGGCCGATTGAGCGATTTTACGACCATTTTTGCCCCGGCAAGCGCGCCGGGCCGCGCCGCCCTGGCGGTGGTGCGCGTTTCGGGCCCGGCCGCGGGCGCTGCGCTCGAGACGCTGGGGGCTTCGCCCCTGCCAACCGCACGGTACGCCCGGCTTTGCCACTTGCGCGATCCCGTAAGCGGTGCGCCCCTCGACCGAGCGCTGGTGCTGTGGTTTCCCGCGCCCGCGAGCTATACGGGCGAGGACATGGCGGAATTCCATGTCCACGGCGGCCCGGCCGTGCTCGACGGGCTCTTGGGTGCGCTCGGCGCGCTGGAAGGGGTCGGCCCCGCCCAGCCCGGCGAGTTCACCGAGCGTGCATTTCGCAATGATAAGCTCGATCTTACGGCCGCCGAAGCCATCGCCGACCTGATCGCGGCCCAAACCGCCGCCCAGCGGCAGCAGGCGCTGGCTCAACTCGATGGCGGCCTCGCGCGTACCGTCGAAGCCTGGCGCAGCGGCCTGATCGAGGCCATGGCGTGGCTCGAGGCAGGTATCGATTTCTCCGACCAGCCCGTGCCCGATGACATGTCCGCAGAGGTGAGCCACAAGATCAGCGAAATCGAGAACGAGATAACACAATATCTGGATGATTCTCACCGAGGCGAGCGTCTGCGCGAGGGTCTGGCAATCGCCATTCTCGGAGCGCCCAATGTGGGCAAGTCGAGCCTGCTCAACCGTCTGGCCAAGCGTGATGCCGCGATCGTCTCCGAGCAGGCGGGCACTACGCGGGACGTCATCGAGGTGATGCTCGACCTGGGCGGCTTTCCCGTGATCCTTGCCGATACCGCGGGCCTGCGCGAGACAGGCAATGCACGGGGTGACCTGATCGAGCGCGAGGGGGTGCGCCGGGCGCGTGCCAGGGCGGCATCGGCGGATTTACGGATCGTCATGCTCGATGCCTCGGATCCCTCCGCAACGCTCGATGACACACTGTATATAGTAGAAGACGAAGACCGGCCTACCGAGACTGTGGTGGTGTTGAACAAGGCCGATCTGCTAGACGAACCCACAAACGCTCCGGCGGTACCCCACGATGCATTGAGCATTTCGTGCCACACGGGTGCGGGGCTCGATCAGCTGCTCGAGCGGCTCGAAGCAAGCTGTGCCGCTATGCTTTGCAACCGCGAGGCGCCGGCTCTGACCCGCCAACGCCACCGCCAGGCACTGGAAGACTGCGCCGGCGCCGTGGCGCGGGCCCGCCCCCCGCTGGCGGGCCCGGGATCGGCGGCTGATTTAGCAACCGCACCGGAGCTGGCGGCGGAGGATTTGCGCCTCGCCGCGCGGGCGCTGGGTCGGATTACCGGCCGGGTCGATGTGGAGGACATACTCGATGTTGTGTTCCGCGAGTTCTGTATCGGTAAATAGCCCTATCAATGTTTCACGTGAAACAGTCTCGTCCGCGACTTTGACCGCGTCGGGGTGATCGGGTAACGTCCGCGGCGCGAGGTGTAGGAGCAAACCGCCATGACCAGGGGCTACGACGTCATCGTGATCGGCGGCGGCCACGCGGGCTGCGAGGCGGCCGCGGCCGCGGCCCGCCTCGGCGCGCGCACCCTGCTGTTGACCCACCGTATCGAGACCATCGGCGAGATGTCGTGCAACCCGGCGATCGGCGGCCTCGGCAAGGGTACGCTGGTGCGCGAGGTCGACGCGCTCGACGGCCTGATGGGCCGCGTTGCCGACGCCGCTGGGATCCAGTTCCGGATGCTCAACCGAAGCAGGGGCCCCGCCGTGCGCGGGCCGCGCACCCAGGCCGATCGCAAGCTCTATCGCGAGGCCATGCAGGCCGCGCTCGCCGACCAGCCCGGCCTTGATATACGCGCCGCCTCGGTCGAAGACCTGGTGCTCGATGGCCGGGGCCGCACGGCGGGCGTGCGCACTGCTGCGGGCGAGGAGTTTTCCGGCGCTGCGGTGGTGCTTACCACGGGGACCTTCCTGCGCGGCATGATCCACATCGGTGACGAACGGGTCGCCGCGGGCCGGGCCGGCGACGTTCCGGCGCTGGGCCTGGCCAAAACGCTCGAGCGGGCGGGCTTCGCCCTGGGCCGGCTGAAAACCGGAACGCCGCCCCGGCTCGATGGCACGAGCATCGATTACAGCCGGCTGAAGGCCCAGGCGGCGGACGATCCTCCGGTACCGTTTTCAAGTCTCACGGAGAGCGTCGCGCAGCCCCAAATCGTCTGCCACCTGACTGGGACCACGCTGGCGGGTCATGCTTTGATCCGGGCCAATCTGCATCGCTCGCCGATCTATGGCGGGCGGATCGACTGCGCGGGACCGCGTTATTGCCCGTCGATCGAAGACAAGGTCGTGCGCTTCGCCGATCGCGAGAGCCACCAGATTTTTCTCGAGCCCGAGGGGCTCGATAATGACACGGTCTATCCTAACGGGATTTCCACCTCGCTGCCGCGCGACGTGCAGGAGGCGCTGCTCGCGACCATCCCGGGGCTTGAGCGCGCCCGCATGCTGCGCCCCGGCTATGCCATCGAGTACGATTACGTCGATCCGCGCGAGCTGCGCCATAGCCTGGAAACCCGCCGCTTGCCGGGGCTCTATCTCGCCGGGCAGATCAACGGCACCACCGGCTACGAAGAGGCTGCGGCCCAGGGCCTGATCGCAGGGCTGAATGCGGCTCTGGCCGCGGGCGGCGGCACATCTTTCCGGCTCGACCGTGCCGAGGCGCTCACCGGGGTGATGATCGACGATCTGGTCACGCTGGGCACTCGCGAACCTTACCGGATGTTTACTTCGCGCGCGGAATATCGCCTCTTGCTCCGACCCGACAACGCGGATTTGCGCCTCACGCCCCGCGCCATCGCGCTGGGCTGTGTTGGCCTCAAGCGGCGCGCCCACTTCGAAGCCAAGGCGGTCGCCCTGGATGTCGCCCGCGACGAGCTTGCCGCCCTCGAAGCGACCCCCACGGAGTTGCGCCGCGCGGGTTTTGCGATCAACCTCGACGGAACCCGGCGCAGCGCCGCCCAGCTGCTCGCCTATCCGGGTATCGGGCTTGGCGATCTCGCCCGCCTGTGGCCGGTGCTGGGGACGTTCCGCGCGGACGTCGCCGAGCAAGTCGAGATCGAAGCGCACTACGCCGCCTATCTCGATCGCCAACGCACCGACATCGAAAGTTATCGGCGCGACGAAGCGCTGGCGTTGCCCGATGCTCTGGATTACGACGCCATCGGGGGCCTCTCCAACGAGGCGCGCGAGAAGCTTAGCCAGGCCCGCCCCTCAACCCTGGGCGCGGCGGCGCGAATCCCGGGCGTTACTCCGGCGGCGCTGGTTGCGCTGCTGGGTCACGTCAAGCGCCACGGTGGCCCAAACTCGTTCGGCGGGCGGGCCGCTTGAGCGAGCCTTTCGGCCCGGCCGAGCTGGCTGCACGGCTCGATGTTTCACGTGAAACAATAGCCCGCCTGGAGGCCTACGCCGCGCTCCTGACCAAGTGGCAGAAGACACTAAATCTAGTGTCGGACAGAAGTATGACACACCTCTGGTGCCGTCATATGCTCGATTCCGCCCAACTCTCCCAGTACCTCCCGAAGCCCACCGGCCGCCTTCTCGACCTCGGATCGGGGGGCGGATTTCCCGGCCTTGTGCTGGCTGTTATGGGCGTGTCGGGGGTCCATCTGGTCGAGGCCGATCAACGCAAGTGCGTCTTTCTTCGCGAGGTCGCGCGCAGCCTTGAGTTGTCCGTCACGGTGCATGATTGCCGCATCGAAGAGCTCGATTTGGCCGCGCCCGACGTAATCACGGCTCGGGCCCTCGCCCCCCTGCCGAAATTGCTAGACATGGCTTATCGCTTTATCGAACCCTCAACATGTTGTATGTTCTTGAAAGGTGCCCAACTGCATGGGGAACTAAAGGCGGCAGAGGCCAGATGGCGGTTCAAATCGCGTCGCCTGGCCAGTCTCTCCGATCCCCGGGGCTCGATCCTGATGCTCAGCGAGGTGGTACGCCATGGACCCCATTCCTAAAACGCCGCACGTCGGCGCGCCCATTGCGGTCGACCATTCGGGCGGGGCCCATGTCATCGCGGTCGCCAACCAGAAGGGCGGCGTCGGCAAGACCACGACGGCAGTCAATCTGGGCACGGCGCTCGCCGCTACGGGGCGGCGCGTCCTGCTGGTCGATTTCGATCCCCAAGGCAACGCGAGCACGTCGCTTGGCGTGCCCCTCGCGCTCCGCAGGCGCAACAGCTACCACGTGCTGATGGAGGGTCTAGCCGTCGAAGCTGCTGTAATGGACAGTGAAATCGACAATCTCAAGCTGCTGCCGGCAACCGTCGATCTCGCGGGCGCCGAAGTTGAGCTGATCGAGGTGACGCGCCGCGAATATCGTCTGCGTAACGCGTTGGCGGCAGTTGCCGCCCGGTTCGACTACATTTTGATCGATTGTCCGCCTGCGCTGGGTTTTCTCACGGTCAACGCGCTCACTGCGGCGAGTTCCTATATTATTCCCATGCAATGCGAATTTTTCGCCCTCGAAGGGCTCAGCCTGCTGCTGCGGACTGTCGATCGGGTGCGTCAGAATTTCAACCCGGGGCTCGAGATGGAAGGCGTCGTCCTGACCATGTATGACGGCCGCAACAACCTGTCTGACCAGGTCGCATCCGATTTGCGCAGCCATTTCGGGCGCAAGGTCTACGATACGGTGATCCCGCGCAACGTGCGGGTTTCCGAGGCCCCTTCCCACGGCGCGCCGGTGTTGATCTACGACCACCGCTGCGCCGGGGCGCAGGCCTACATTCACCTGGCGGGCGAAATGCTGCGCCGCGAGCGCGGGGAGGCGAGATTATGAGTTTCGGCAACAGCAAGCCCAAGGGCTTGGGCCGGGGTTTATCCTCCTTGATCGGCGATGCGCCGCCTGGAGCGCCTATTCCCGGCGGTTTCGAGCGCCGCGTGGCGATCGAGATGATTGATCCCAACCCGAACCAGCCGCGCCGCCTGTTCGATGCCGCGGAGATCGACTCTCTCGCTGCCTCGATCGAGGTTCAGGGCATTCTCCAGCCTCTCCTCGTGCGCCCCGACAAAACAGATCCTGCGCGTTTTCAGCTGGTTGCCGGCGAGCGCCGCTGGCGAGCCGCCCAAAAAGCCCAGATCCACGAGGTTCCGGTCGTCGTCCGCAATCTTTCCGACCGCGAGGCCCTGGAGATCGCCCTGATCGAGAATATCCAGCGCGCCGACCTCAATCCACTGGAAGAAGCCGGGGGTTACCGCGCTCTGATGGCTGATTTCGGCCATACCCAGGAGGCCGTAGCCGAAGCCGTCGGCAAGAGCCGAAGCCATGTCGCCAACATGGTCCGCCTGCTCGACCTACCCGACTCGGTCAAAGGGATGATAGACGCGGGCGAGCTCACCATGGGTCATGCCCGCGCCCTGTTGCGCGCTAGAGAGCCGGAAAAGCTCGCTGCTACTATCGTTTCCCGGGGCTTGAACGTACGCCAGGCCGAACGCCTTGCAGCAACCGCTAAAACGGTTGCGAAAGGTCGTGGCGCACGGCCCAAGGATGCGAATATCGCCGCGCTGGAACGCGAACTGGGCGACAAACTCGGTCTCGCGGTCTCGATCGCCCATCACGGCGAAAGCGGCACCCTCACGATCAGCTACCGCACCCTCGAGCAGCTCGACAATCTGCTCCACCGCCTGAGCCGAACCGAGCCCCAGGCCGCGGACTGAGTGCGCCGCGCCCGGTCTTAGCGCCGGCCCTGCAGGAATTTACATGATAGTGTGATGTCAACGTGCTTTGTGCGGCGGTTTTAGGAACGCGTGCGCGCGCTACGCGATCCGGCAGCAATCCGAAACAGAGTTCGCCCGCACACCGTCTGGGCGGGGGCTCCGGCACGCTTGCAGTCGATCTCCGCATCGAGCGCCAGGCCCAGCGCATGGCCGAGGCGTTGCGTATTCCACAGCCCAAGCTGGCGGCGGAAGGCGGGAACCTGTTTGAAAAATACCTTCGGGCGCAAATCATCCATTGCCGCTTTGTCCGAGGCTCCAGCTTCGATTCTTGCCGCCGCCAGCTGTAGACGCTGGAGATGGCGGCCCACGGCGCGCAACAAACTGACCGGAGCAATGCCCTCGCGAAAGGCCCGCCCGAGGGTCCGCTCGATGGCGGCTGCATCGCCCCCGGCGACCGCAAAGCTCACCGCTTCGAGGGAAAGTTCGGCTGAATCGCCGACGCAGGCAACGATATCGTCGTAACTCAGTGATTTTTGGCCGTTACCAGAGGATTCTTGCGCATAAAGCGCCAGTTTCTCGATTTCCCCGCGGATTTGACTGCGGTCGCTGCTCAATCGGTCAAGCAGCACAGCGCGAGCATCGTTATCGAGGTTCAGGCCATTTTTGGCCAGGGACGCGGCGATCAGTTCATCGAGGTCGCGTCCCTCGTCGCCATAGCAGGCCAGTGCGGCCCCGTTCTTCGCTCCTTCAAACAGACGGCGCAGGCTGGATCGGGGTCCGAGGTCTCCACTCTCCACCAATAAGGTGGAACTTGTCTTGTCCGCAGCCCCAAGCGCATCACCCAGCGTAGCGCTCTGGCCGTCGCCCGCGTCGCGCAGCCGTACGATCCGCATCCCGCCGGTCAACGACAGCGCACCGACCTCGTCAATCAGCCGCGCCGGGTCTTCCTTGAGCGCATCCGGGGTCAGCTCAGCGACCCGAAAGGGGTCATGAGGGTCCTCAACTATGCGGGCGACGAAGCCTTCGGCCCGCTCGTGCACCAGCCCAGCGTTGGGGCCGTAAAGGAGCAGTCCGCGGCAGCCGGGCGCAGGATTGGCAAGAAATCCATCGACCTTGCCCGCAGCGACCTTGGTCATGCTATGGATCCTACCGGTCGGCGTCCGAGCGCCGCGAGAAGAAGACCGAAATGAGAGTCACGATCTCGTCGCTAATCTCGCGCGCCGCCCGCTTTTCCGCATCCTGTTCCGATACCAGGGTCGCATAGTCCGAACCGACCACATTATAGGACCCAGTTGCGCGGACGTCGTTCTGGTAGATAACCTGGCCGGTTGCGAGATCACTGAGCACAATATTCGCAATCATCGCCAGGTTGTAGCGCGTAATACTGTCGTCGAACTGAATCGCCAGCGCCGAGCGGCTCTGACTGATCTCAGCGCTGAGGTAGTAAAGTGCTGGCGCACCCGTGGGGTCGGTCGACATCCGATCGATCAGGTTGTTGCGGAGTTCCTGGCCGACCCGATCGGAAATTCTGCCAATCTCGACGCGGTTGAGTTCGGCCACCGTCGGGTTTCGCTCGCCGCCGCCGTAAAGCGGTTCAAAGCCGCAGCCCGGGCCCGCCAGAAGCGTCCCCGCAAACAGCAAAACGAGGCGCCTAGACCACAACATTGATCACCTTCTCGGGTACCACGATCACCTTGCGAATCGCCTTGTCCCCAATCGCGCGGCGGACATTGGGTTCGGCCAAGGCCGCCGCCTCGGCCGCCGCCGCGTCCGCGTCCGGGGCCAACGTCACCGTACCACGCAGCTTGCCGTTAACCTGAACCGCGAGGGTGAGAGCCTGCTCTTTGACCAGGCTCTCATCCGCTTCGGGCCAACGTGTTTTCGCCAGCCGAATGTCATGGCCCAACGCGCGCCACATCTGCTCCGCAAGGTGGGGCGTCATCGGCGCGATCAGCCGGGCTGCGCTTTCCAGCCCCTCGCGTAGCACGGCGCCGGCCTGGGCATCGTCGCTTCTCATATCGCCCAGCGCGTTGGTCAGCTCGCGCACCCGCGCGACCGCGCGGTTGAACCGGAATACCTCCAAATCCTCGGTCACGCCGGCGATGGTGCGGTGGATGGTTCGGCGTAGCTCGAGCAGGGCTTCATCGGCAATCTCGGCCGGCTCGCTGCCGGGCTCGGCCAGCGCCACGGCCGGGTTCGTTACCATGCGCCAGAGCCGCTGGACATAGCGCCACGCCCCTTCCATGCCCTGCGCGGTCCATTCCAGGTCGCGCTCGGGCGGGCTGTCCGAGAGCATAAACAGGCGCGCCGTGTCGGCCCCGTAGGCGTCGATGATAGCCGTCGGATCGACCACGTTCTTGCGCGACTTGCTCATCTTCTCCGAACGCCCGACGGTGACCGCCGAGCCGTCCTCGGTGGCGCGCGCGCCGCTGGTCTCGGTGTACTCGACTTCGCTCGGCATGAGCCAGCGGCCGTCGCCGTGGCGATAGGTCTCGTGGCAGACCATGCCCTGGGAGAGCTGGCCGGTGAACGGTTCGTCGAAATCGAGGTAGCCGCATTTGCGCAGCGCACGCGTGAAGAAGCGCGAATAGAGCAGATGCAGCACCGCGTGCTCGACCCCGCCGACATAGAGATCGACGGGCATCCAGTAGTCGATCTCGTCGCGTTCAAAGGGGTTCTCTGAACGGGGCGAACAGTAGCGCATGGGATACCAGGAGGAATCGACGAAGGTATCGAAGGTATCGGTCTCGCGCCGAGCGGGTGCGCCGCAGGACGGGCAGGCCACGTCCTTCCAGGTCGGGTGGCGCTCGAGTGGGTTGCTCGGCTGATCGAAGGTCGCGTCCTCGGGCAGGGTCACGGGCAGCTGCTCTTCGGGCACCGGCACCACGCCGCAAGCGCCGCAATGGACCACCGGGATCGGACAGCCCCAATAGCGCTGGCGCGAAACACCCCAGTCGCGTAACCGGTAATTGACTTGCCGCGCGCCCGTACCGCGCGCTTCGAGCCGTTTTGCCACTTCATCCATGGCGTCCGCGACGGACAAGCCGTCGAGGAAATCGGAGTTGATATGCACGCCCTCGCCGGTTGTCGCCTCATCGCCGATCACCACGCTGGCGGGGTCGACGTCCGCGGGAGCCACCACCGGAACCACGTCGAGGCCGTATTTTCGCGCGAAGTCGAGATCGCGCTGGTCGTGCGCCGGACAGCCGAAGATCGCGCCGGTGCCGTAATCCATCAGCACGAAGTTCGCGACATAGAGCGGCAGGGTCTTGCCCTCGACGAAGGGATGGCGCGCGACCAAGGCCGTCTGGTAGCCCTTCTTCTCGGCCCGCTCGATCGCCTCCTCGCTGGTGCCCAGCCGGTTGCACTCGGCGATGAACGCGGCCAGCGCGGGATCGTCCGCGGCCAGCGTCTCGGCCAGCGGGTGGTTGGGCGAAAGCGCGCAGAAGCTGGCACCAAACAGGGTATCATGGCGGGTGGTATAGACCTCAAGCGCGCCGAGCGCATCAACGCCGGGGCCGTCGAGCTCGAAGCTCATACGTAGGCCCTCCGAGCGCCCGATCCAGTTCTTTTGCATCAGGCGCACCCGGTCGGGCCACCCGTCCAGCGTCTCCAGCCCGTCGAGCAGATCTTGCGCGTAGTCGGTTATCTTGAAGAACCACTGGGCGAGGCGGCGGCGTTCCACGGGCGCGCCGGAGCGCCAGCCGCAGCCGTCGATCACCTGCTCGTTGGCCAGCACCGTGTTGTCCACCGGGTCCCAGTTGACCCAGGATTCCTTGCGATAGGCCAACCCGTTGGCGAGGAAATCGAGGAACAGCTTCTGTTCCTGGCGGTAATAGTCGGGCAGACAGGTGGCGAGCTCGCGGCTCCAGTCGTAGGACAGGCCCATCGACTTGAGCTGGTCGCGCATGGTGGCAATATTCTCGAAGGTCCAGACTGCGGGGTGGACCTTGCGTTCCATGGCCGCATTCTCGGCGGGCATGCCGAACCCGTCCCAGCCCATCGGGTGGATCACGTTGTAGCCCTGCGCCGCCTTGAAGCGTGCGACCACGTCACCCAGCGTGTAGTTGCGCACGTGGCCCATGTGGATGCGCCCGGAGGGATAGGGAAACATTTCAAGAATGTAGTATTTGGGCCGGCCGGGCTCAGCATCGGCGGCGAAACAGCGCTCCTCGTCCCATATCGCCTGCCACGCGGCCTCGATCTCCTTGGCGTTGTAGCGCTCGGTCATGGGCGGGGCGGGCCTTCGGCAAAAAGCAGTCGGGGCGGGATTGGCGCGGCTCAGATCCTATAGCATGAACCGGGGCAAATTCCAGACGACCGTGGCAGCCAGCTCGGTCTCTTCTCGATTTGTCGGTGACGATCGGAGGCAGACGAAAGAGGCTTTAAGCTTGGCCGCTCGCCCTAGTCGTTGGCGTAGCTCGCCTGGCGCAGTTTATGGGCCCGCTCGAGGATCTTGTTCTCGAGATTGAGTGCGGCCCCGGCATTGGCCGGTGCGTCGACCCAGGAGCCCATGGCGTCGCGCACCTGGCGGAACAGCGCAACCTTTAGGCTGCTCGCGTGGAACTCCCGACCCAGCACGTAGACGGTGATCTTGAACCGCTCGTTGGGCGTGCTCGCCGGCGCATACCAGTCGGTGATGATCGTCCCGCCAAACGGATCGCCCGCTGCCAGCGGCATGAACGAGATCGTATCTAGCGAGGCGCGCCAGAGAAACGCGTTGACCCCGATGACGTTTTCAACCCCGCCCGCGGCATTACTTTCCTGACCGACGATCTTGCCCGTGTCGCGCAAACCGGAAACGCCCAGAGGGTCGTCGCAGGCGCTAAGCACGAACAGGGCGAGCAGCGCCAGGCCGGCGGCGGCGATCCGGGGGACAGGAAGGAAAGCGACAGTTTTCAACGGATGGGGATGCTCGTCTGACGGGCAAATACGCTGCCCTCTATAGCATGATCCGCAAACGAAATGCCGAGAAATTATGTCTAATCGATCGCCTCGGTTCGAACCCGCCGGAACCGGGCTTGACAGACGCGGAGCCATCCGCGAAACCCTACCTGTCGCCAAGGTGCGACGCCCACGTCCGGAGCTGTTTATGAGCCCACGCGATACCGCGTCCCTCGACGCGCTCGACGCCCTCGAAAGCCAGAGCGTCTTCATCCTGCGAGAGGCGCTCAACAAGATCGACAATCCCTGCGTGCTGTGGTCGCCGGGCAAGGATTCCAACGTCATGCTGTGGCTCATCCGCAAGGCGTTCTTCGGCCAGGTGCCCTTTCCCGTAGTCCATATCGACACCGGTCGGAAATTTCCCGAGATGTACGAATTCCGGGACCGCCACGCCGTAGAATGGGGCCTTGATTTCACCTCGGGCGAGTGTCCGCCGGTGGAGGAAATGGATCCTAGCCTGCCGGCCGCCGCGCGCTCGGCGGCGCGCAAGACCGCTGGGCTCAAGCGCCTGATCGAGCAGAACGGCTATACGGGTGTCATCGCGGGGATCCGGCGCGACGAGGAAAGCACGCGCGCCAAGGAACGGGTGTTTAGCCCGCGCGGCGTCACCGGTCAATGGGATTTTCGCGACCAGTCGCCCGAGTTTTGGGATCAATTCAAGACCGACTTTCCGCCGGGCACGCACCTGCGCATTCACCCTCTGCTGCACTGGTCCGAGATCGACATCTGGCGCTACACTCAGCGCGAAAACATCCCGACCATCCCGCTCTATTTTTCTAGGGATGGCAAACGTTACCGCTCGTTGGGCGATTCCGATATCACCTTTCCCATCGAGAGCAACGCTGCCGACATCGCCGAAATCATCGCCGAGCTCGAAGCAACCTCGGTGCCTGAGCGTTCGGGCCGTGCCATGGACCACGAGGCGGAGGATTCCTTCGAGCGGCTGCGCGCCGACGGCTATATGTGAGCCCAACGATGGCACGCTCTGAGACGCCCACCGCCTCGCCCGTGCCGCCGCGCATCCGCGCGCCCGCTCGCGCCGCTGAGGAAGCGCGCCTCAAGGTCACCATTGTCGGCCATGTCGATCATGGCAAGTCGAGCCTGATCGGTCGCCTGCTCCACGATGCGGGCGCTTTGCCTGATGGCAAGGTCGAGGCGATCCGCGCCATGTGCGAGCGACGCGGCGTGCCCTTCGAATGGGCGTTCGTGATGGATGCGTTCCAGGCCGAGCGCGACCAGGCGATCACCATCGATTCCTCGCAGATCTGGTTTCACACCGAGAAGCGCGGTTACGTCATCATCGACGTGCCCGGCCACAAGGAGTTCGTCAAGAACATGGTCACCGGCGCCGCCAGCGCCGACGCCGCGCTGCTCGTGGTCGACGCGGGGGAAGGGGTCTGCGAGCAATCTTGTAGCCACGGCTACCTGCTCCACCTGCTTGGCATCGGGCAGGTCTGCGTCGTGGTCAACAAGATGGACGCGGTGGATTACGACGCGGCGCGCTTTGCCGAGGTCGAGCGGGACATCCGCTCCTTTCTCGACGGGCTCGAAATCGAGGCGACGGCCGTCATCCCGGTGTCCGCCCACGAGGGCGATAACATCGCAAACCCCTCGTCCCGCATGCCCTGGTACGACGGCCCGCTGGTCAGCGATGCGATTGACGGCTTCACCCTACCGCCCGCAGACTTCGATGCACCACTTCGCTTGCCGGTTCAGGATGTCTACAAATTCGACACCCGACGCATCGTCGCGGGCCGCATCGAAAGCGGCCGCCTCGCGGTCGGTGATACGCTGCTCTTCTCGCCCTCGAATAAGACCGCGCGGGTGAATTCTATCGAGGCATGGAATGTCTCGCCCGCGCCTCAAAGTGCGGGTGCAGGCCAGTCCGTTGGCATCACGCTCGACGAGCAAATTTTCGTCGAACGCGGCGAGGTCGCCAGCCACCTCGAGAGGGCGCCCGTCGAGACCGACGTGTTCCGCGCCAATCTTTTCTGGCTGGGCCGGACGCCGCTCGAGGCGGGTGCGCACTACACGCTGAAACTCAACACCGCCGAGCTGCCCGTTACCGTGCAATCGGTGGAACAGGTGATCGATCCCACCGACCGCGCCCCGCGTAAAGGCGGCGTTATCGAGCGCAACGGCGTCGGCGAGGTTGTCCTGCAGTCCGACCGCATCATCGCGCTCGACGAATATTGTGTCCTGCCGCGCGGCGGTCGTTTTGTGCTGATCGACGGCTACGACATTGCGGGCGGTGGCATCGTCGGCATGGAGGGCTATCCCGACCAGCGCGGGCAGATCACCGTGCGGGCCTCGAACGTCACGGACGTCGCCCACGGGGTGACAGCTGAGCTGCGCCGCGCGCGAAACAAGCACAAGGGTGGCGTGCTCTGGTTCACCGGTCTGTCGGGTGCGGGCAAGTCGACCATCGCAGTCGAACTCGAGCGCCGTCTGTTCGCCGACGGCCACCAGACCTATCTGCTCGACGGCGACAATCTGCGCGGTGGGCTCAACGCTAATCTTGGCTTTTCGCCTGAAGACCGGGCGGAAAACATCCGCCGGGTTGGCGAGGTTGCGGCCCTGTTCGCCGACGCGGGCTTCATCGTCATCAGCGCCTTCATTTCGCCCTACCGCGCCGACCGGGCCCGCGCGGGCGCCGCGGCCACCGAGAGGGGCGCGGGCGAATTTCACGAGGTCTATGTCGCGGCGAGCCTCGAAACCTGTGAAAGCCGTGATCCCAAGGGGCTTTACCGCAAGGCCCGGACCGGTGAAATCCTGGATTTCACGGGCATTTCCGCGCCCTACGAGCCGCCGATCGATCCCGCGCTGATAGTGAACACCGACAGCGAGAGCGTCGAGGCTTGCGTCGATGTCCTGCTCGATTATGTGGAGCGATATTTTATCCGCTCGTAAAACGCGCCGATCGCCGCCAAGCCCGCCGCCCCGCTCCCCGTCAACGCGTCCGCGTTGGCGGCCGTAATCCCGCCCAGCGCGTAGACCGCAAGCGGTGCGCCCCGCGCGATCCGCGCAAACCCGGCTGTTCCCAACCCGGTCTCGCCCGGGTGGCTCTGGGTGGCAAACACCGGCGAGAGAAACACCGCATCAAACCCGAAACGCGCGGCCCGGGCCACGGCCGCTCGGGAGTGGGCGGCGGCGGTGATCAGGCCGCCCCCGCGCGCAGGGCGCCCCGCCGCTTCCGCCATGCGCGCTTCGGGCAGATGCAGTCCGGTAGCGCGGACGTGGCTGGCGAGGCGTTCATCGCCCGCCACCACCAGCAAGAGGCCGCGGCGTCGGCACAGCGCGGCGAGGCGGCCCGCGAGCGCGGCGCGCATGGGGTGATCGTAATGGCGAAACAGCACGCCTGAGCCGCGCGGCAGTCTGGCCGCGGCGGCCAGGGGGTCGGGCAGGCGAAGCGTATCGGTCACAAGCCACAGCGCGGGCAGGCCGCGCGCTGCCGGACAACGCAAATTGAGCTGGCGCGCCGTCTTTGTTAGGATTATTTGTTTGTCTTTAGCCATCGGAAAGCAGACTGACATGGCCGCACCCGCCCCGCAAACCGGCGCCGCGCCTGACGTCGCCGCTAACCTCGCCACTGTCCGCGCGCGCATCGACGAAGCGGCGCGCGGCGCCGGACGCGAGGAGGCCGCTGTTGTCCTCGTTGCAGTCACCAAGGTGCACGGGCCCGAGCGCATCAAGCCGGCGCTGGTAGCGGGCCACCAGGTGTTCGGCGAGAATCGGGTGCAGGAAGCCCACGGCAAGTGGCCCGCGCTTAAAGAGCGCTATGCGGATGTCGAGCTGCACCTGATCGGCCCGCTTCAGACCAATAAGGTCAAGGAGGCGGTCGCGTTGTTCGACGTGATTGAGACTGTCGATCGTGAAAAGCTCGCCCGGGTGCTCGCCCGTGAGGCGGAAAGAACCGGCCGCCGTCTGCGCGTCTACGTCCAGGTCAATACCGGCGAGGAGGCCCAGAAGGCGGGCGTGGCCCCCGACGAGACCGATGCCCTGGTTGAGCTCTGCCGTGACGAGCTTGGTCTAGAGGTCGCCGGGCTGATGTGCATTCCCCCGGTTGAAGACGAAGCGGGCCTGCATTTCGCCCTGCTAGGCGAGATCGCGGCACGCAACGGGCTGGCCGGGTTATCCATGGGGATGAGCGGCGACTACGAAATCGCGGTCGCGACCGGCGCGACCAGCGTGCGTGTGGGTAGCGCAATCTTTGGCGCGCGCCCGGCGCCGCAGGCGGCTTGAGCGCATCGAATTAAGGCCGCGACCGCGGCCTGTCGCCACTGCGACGCCAGCTTGCGCGGCGCTTGAGCGCGTTTAAAACGACCGCGAACGCCAAGCTGGACTAATCGGGACCCTCTTCCTGCACCCACAGCCGGGCCCGCGCGTCGCAGCCCTTGAGCAGTTCGAGTAGGTCGGGTTGGCTGAGCGCGACGCAGCCCCGAGTGGGCGAGTAGTCGGGCGCGGCGATGTGGAGAAAGATCGCACTGCCCGCGCTCGCCACCACCAGGCTGTCGTTCACACCGAGCACCACGACGACGTCGTAGAGGCGATCGTCGCGCCACAGCAGCTCGAAGCCGCCGGCGAAGGGCTGGCGGGTTTGGGGCGGCGCCTGACGGCGCCGCCGCCAAAGCCGTGGCCGTTGCGGTATTGGTGACCAGCGCGGCGTTGCGCGCCTGGGCGCCCTTGGTCCCGGGCGTGATATTGAAGCGATCGACCGCCGCGTAAGCCGTCTCGGAGGCCTCGCCGGCCGAATCATCGAACAGCGCCAGGACATGCTCGCCGAAATTCTTGTCGGTCTCGTCTTCGATCACGACGTTGACCAGCGAGTTGAGGACGCTGGGAATGCCGCCGAACAGCGCGCTGCCTAACACCCGTGCGCCGGCGCCGATTTCGTCGCCGGTGAGCTCGCGGTAGAGCGACGAGATAACGGGCAGGTGCTGCAGCGGGTTAATCAGGTCGAGAACGTCGCTGAACGAAAAACCCTCGCCGTCGAACAGGGGCATGCCGTCGGCCGCGGCTTCCGCGTCCGCGGGGGCGCGCCGGGAGCCGGCGTCTGGGGCAGCGGCACGGGTACGACCCCCAGGGACGCGACCCCAAGAGGCGTGCCCGGCGTAACCGGAATGAAGCTCGGATCGATGGACATCTGTGTTTCCCAGCGCTTTACATGCAAGGCGCTTGCCATCCCGGACCCTTGAATCGAGCGCAATTCGGTTCGATTCAGCCTAAATCGGAGGACGTCCCGGAAAATTCTGCCGGGGCGGGTGGAAAGCTCAGTCCGTGCGCGTCGCGATGGGCGCCTCCAGCGCGCCCTGCACCACCGGCCAGTCCTCGTCCGTAATGGCAAACTGCACCGTGTCGCGCACCCGGCTCTCGCGCATCACCCTGTGACGGCGGAAAACCCCTTCCTCGCGGGTGCTCAGCGCTTCGATAGCGGCGCGCGGGCGGGTGTTCAGCGCATCGGTGCCAAACTCGATCTGGTTTGCGCCCAGGGTTTCGAAGGCGAAGCCCAGCATCGGCCGCTTGGCGGCCGGGTTGACGCCGCCGCCCCAGAACGCGGGCACCAGCTAGGTCCAGCCGATCTCAAGCCGCCGGTGGCGCGGCGCGGCCGCCATGAAGCGCGAGCTGCCCGCCAGCGCCCCGGCTTCGATCACGCGGATCGCATAGACCGTCTACCGCCCTGCCGTCATGGCATCCCACGCGGCTGAGAACCAGCGGGCAAAACCCTCAGGTGTGGAGAGGTCGATGGAGAGTCAGCGCCAGATCTTAGAATCGGCGGCGGTCCGGGCGAGGGGTTCACTGTGCGCCTGCGTGAGTGGCTCGAGCCGCACCCCGAAACCCTCGAGCGGCGCCGCCGAGAGCTCCAATTTGGTCATGGCCGGAGCCGGCGTCGCCCTAGAGGAGGTGGCCCAGACGCTCGGCTTTGGTCGCCAGGTATTTCCCGTTGTGGTCGCCCGCGGGAACCGCGTGGGGCACGCGCTCGACGATCTCGATGCCGAAGCTCTCCAGGCCCGAGACCTTGGCCGGATTGTTGGTCAGCAGGCGAACCCGGGAGTATCCCAACTGGCGCAGCATTTCGGCCGCCGGGGCATAGGCGCGCTCATCCGCTTCGAAGCCCAGCTGCTCGTTCGCGTCCACCGTGTCGAGGCCTTGGTCCTGCAGGGAATAGGCGCGCAGCTTGTTGACCAGCCCGATGCCCCGGCCCTCCTGGGCGAGGTAGAGCAGCACCCCGCCGCCTGCGCTGCCGATCGCCTGGATAGCGCCGCGCAACTGGTCGCCGCAGTCGCAACGCAGGCTGCCCAGTACATCGCCGGTAAAACACTGCGAATGCAGCCGGGTGAGCGGAGCTGAATCATCGGGTGTGCCCACGATCAGCGCCAGATGTTCGTCGCCGCCGGTATCGGGCCGGAAGGCGACGATCTGGGCCTCGCCGACCTCGGCCAACGGCAGGCGCGCTGCGGACACGCGCTGAAGGCTGGTGGATTCGATCTCGCGGTAGGCGTCCAGCTCCTCGGCGCTCACGGCGCTCAGATCGTGTTGGGTCGCCCAGCGGACCGGCTCGATCCGCGCGCTCGCGGGCAAGGGCGCGGCCAACACCGCGGGCAGCAGGCGGGCGCGTTTCATCAGGTCGATGGCCTGGTGCGCCAGCGCGACCGCGGCCGCGTCGTTCTCCAGAATGCGTAATGGGCCGGGCCGGGCGAGATCGGGGCCCAGCTCGGCGAGGCCGCGCACTGTTTGCGCGTTGGCCCCTGGCCCCAGGCCAAGGCGTGCGATCTCCGCGTCGCCGATCTCGAGCTTCAGCGCCTGGGCGCGGCGCGCGGGGAGGACCACGTTGAGCGGGCCGTCCGCTACCTGGTTAAACAGGCCGAGGTTGTCAGGGTCTGCTAACTCCGCGGAGAGTACGAGCCAGCCGCCCTCGGCCCCGTCGCTCAAGACCACCGCCACGCCTCGGCGCAGATCGCCCAGCGCGCGCTCGACGGCAAAGCGGCGCGCTGGACGTGCACCTTTCGGCGAGGCCGATGACGAAGAATGAGAAGCGTGCTCGGTCATGGGATAAGGGGTCCGCACTCGTGTGGCGCCCGGCTTGGGCAGGTTGGTGCCTCTATATAGCGACAGCCTAGGCAAATTTCTTTCCTTTTTGTAGCATGATCCCGGTAGGATTCGAGGATCAAACCACCGGACGGAACCATGAAACGCGTTCTCCTGGTCGTCGTCGACGACACCTTGCGCGACTCGCTGATCGATCAGCTCGGGCTCTACGAAGAATTCGAGGCGGCGGGCGTGGGCAGTGGCGCCGAGGCGATCGAGGCGGTTAAGTCCCAGGCGCCCGACCTCGTCCTGCTCGATGTCGGCCTGCCCGATTTCGACGGGCGCGAGGTCTGCCGCCGGCTGCGCAGCGCCGGCGTCAAGGTGCCCATCATCATGCTGACCGGCGCCGACAGCGAGGCCGACACCATTCTCGGGCTCGATTCCGGGGCCAACGACTATGTTCCCAAGCCGTTCCGTCTGTGCACTTTGCTGGCGCGTATCCGCGCCCAGCTCCGCCAGGGCGAACAGAGCGAAGACGCGGTCTTCACGATAGGTCCCTACGTCTTCAAGCCGAGCGCCAAGCAGCTCATCGACGAAGAGCGCGACGTCAAGGTCCGGCTGACCGAAAAAGAGGTCGCGATCCTCAAATGTCTCTACCGGATGGGCGAAAAGGCGGTCACCCGCGAGGTTTTGCTCGACGAGATCTGGGGCTACAACGCCGAGGTCGCGACCCACACGCTGGAGACTCACATCTACCGCCTGCGCCAGAAAATCGAGCCTGATCCCTCCAACGCCCAGATTTTGGTCACCGAAGCCGGCGGCTACCGTCTGGTCCCCTAAGCGGCGGAGCGCGCCTAGCGCCCCCGGAAGACGGGCTTGCGCTTTTTGGCGAAGGCCGCGATGCCCTCCTTTGCGTCTTCCGAATCGTAGCACGCCGCAATCGAATCGGCTGCAGCCTGCTCGTCGAGCGTACCCCGGGCGATGTCGTTCAGCACCCGCTTGATCGTCGCCAGCGACATCGGCGCCAGCGCTTCAAGGCGCGTGGCTAGACGGTCCGTCGCTGCTGCCAGATCGCCGCGCTCGACCAGCTCATTGAGGTAGCCGATGCTGAGCAATTCCTCGGCCTCGATCCGGTCGGCGAGCAGGAACAGCCGTTTCGCGGTGTTTAATCCCAGCCGGTCGATCACCCGGCGGCAGCCCTCGGCGTAATAGGCGATGCCGAGTTTGGCGGGTGGGATCGAGAGCGCCATGCCGCGCACTCCGATGCGAAAGTCGCAGGCCAGCCCGAGATCGACGCCGCCGCCATAGGCTCCGCCGTTGAGCGCCGCGATGGTGGGTACACGGACCCGCTCCATCCGCATCGTCAGCCGCCCCAGCGGCGTCTCGCGCCAGTCGATGCCCGCGATGTCGCCGATCGCAACGCCCGAGCAGAAGCTCTTCTCACCCGTTCCGGTCAGGATCAGAACGCGCAAACCTTCTTCGGCCTCGGCGCGGCCCAGCAGTGCTTCGAGCGCGGACAGATCGCCGACCTCGAGCGCGTTGTGCTTGTCGGGACGGTTGATCGTGATGGTCGCGCGCGTGCCGGCGCGCGCGTAGCCGAGCGGCTCGGTCATGGCGGCGCTTACGCCTCGTCCAGCCCGAAGTCGGCGCGGACGTAAAGTGCATCGAGCGGGATCTTGCGTGCCCTGAGCGCCGCGCCCGCGCCCTCGCGCCGGTCGACCAAGGTCAGCACCAGAACCACCGTGCAGCCCCGCGCTTCAACCGCGTCCACCGCCTTGAGTACCGAGCCGCCCGTGGTGGTGACGTCCTCGACCAGCACCACCCGCGAGTTCTCCGCGATGTTGCCTTCGATGGCGCGCGCGAGGCCGCGCACTTTAACGTCCTTGCGCACGAAAAAGGCGGGGATCGGCCGGGCCGGCCAGGACAGCGTGCAAACGGCCGCGACGATGGGGATCGCGCCGACCGCCATGCCGCCGATGGTGTCGAACTCCGTCTCCGCCAAATGGTCGAGGATGGCCTTGCCGATCAGCGCCGCGCCTTCGGGGTCGAGCAGGCTCGGCTTCATGTCGAAATAAAACGTGCTCGTTGCGCCCGAGGCAAGCTCGAAACTCTCGCCCTCGTCTGCGCGGTAGAAGGATTTCTCGGTGATCAGCGCCAGCAGGCGGGCGCGCTCGGTGTCGCTGAAATTCATGGGGCAACGCCTTGTCCGTGGCAGCTTAGCGGGGCGCGCCGACTATAGCCTGCCGCGCTTGGGGCGCAAAGCTGCGTGGGCGCACGCACCCGTCATTCTTCCTCCCCCGCTCCGTCCTCGCCGCCCCCCCCACTCGGCCGCCTCGGTCTTGGCCGGCACGCCGCCCGGGCGCTCATCGCTGGCGGACTGGATCTCGGACAGCTTGATGTCCTGCTTGGCCTCCTTGGGCAGGCCAAGCACTTTGACTGAGACGGTGTTGCCAAACAGGTTCTTGCTTTCGTCAAAAAAATTATTCAGGCTGAACAGCGGCGGCAGATGCCAGTAGAGCCGATAGTCCATTCCGAGCAGCGCCGCCGAGCGGTCCTTGCGGTCGTTTTTCACATAAAGGATCGGGCGGCGGCGTTTGATCGTATGCGCCGCGCCGGTCAGCACTTATGCCTCCGTGCCCTCGACGTCGAGCTTGATGAAGTGGCAGATCGGCAGTTCGAGGGAATCGAGTGTCGCCACTGCGACGCTCTAGCCTTTTTCGTGCCCGCCCAGTGCCAGGCCGCCGAAATTTCCCTCGGCGTCGTAGTCGATCGAAGGAATCGTAACCCGGCCCGGTTCCGCGCCCAGCGCCGTGTGCATGGCACGCACGTTGGTTGCGGCGTTGAGCGCGAGGTTGGCGCAGAGCAGTTGATGAATGATGCGCTGGGGTTTGGCCGCAACGACCGCGCCCTTCGGGCCGACCAGCGTGCTCAAGGGCAGGGTGTGGGCGCCGATGTTGGCGCCGCCGTCGACGGCGAGCCAGCCGGGCCGCACGACCTGGCGGAACAGCTCGATCTCGCCCTCGGAAAACTCGCTATAGCGGTCGAACGCACGGCCAATATAGCGGCCCGAGACCAGGTGGCTCATATAGTCGTGGCGCGTGCGTTTGAGTCACGCAGCACCAGACTCGAGCAGGCTGGGATGATCAATGGTCATGGCTCGATAGGCTAGCGTAAATTCCGATGGGGGGAAATTACTCCTGCACAGACCCCTTTTGCGCCGCTCCCCCTTGAGGCAGGCTGGTTGCCAGACGACGACGAACCGCAGGGTACGATGGCGCAAGACAACGATTTTTTCGTCCGTTTCTGGGGGGTCCGGGGCTCCATCCCCTGCCCCGGACCGGCCACGGCGGGTTATGGCGGTAACACCGCCTGCCTCGAGGTGCGCTGCGCAGGCCGCCGCCTGCTGTTCGATGCGGGCACCGGCCTGGTCGCCTTCGCCAACGCGCTGGCCGTCGAGGGCGCGCCACCGCTCGACGCCGACCTTTTCTTCGGCCACACCCATCACGATCACGTCTGGGGCTGGAATCATTTCATGCCCCTGCTTGACCCCGCCTGTCGTTTGCGCCTCTGGTCGGGGCATCTGGAGCAGGGCGACGGTCCGCTCGAGGCGGTCCTCGCGCGGGTGCTGACCGAGCCTGGCCTGCCGGTTTCGTGCGAACGCGTGGCTGCCCAGCTCAGTTGGCGAGAATTCCGCGCAGGCGAGACGCTCGAACCCCACCCGGGCATCACTGTCCGCACTGCGAGCCTGAACCATCCTAACGGGGCGACAGGCTACCGGGTCGAGCATGCCGGGCGCTCGATCTGCTATCTCACAGACACGGAACATGTGCCCGGCGCGCCCGACGTTGCGATCCTCGGGTTGATCGAGGGCGCCGACATCATGATCTACGATTCGACCTACACCGACGAGGAATTCCCCGCTCACATCAATTGGGGCCACTCGACCTGGCAGGAAGGCGTGCGCCTGTGCGACGCGGCAGGCGTGCGGACCTTCGTGGTGTTTCACCACGACCCGGGCCACGACGATGGCTTCATGGATGATGTCGCAGGCGCTCTCGAAGCGGCACGGCCCGGCTCCGTCGTTGCCCGAGAAGGCATGGTGCTGAGCCCGTGAAGGGCTTTCCCGAACCCGCGCCGGCCGCGGGCAAATTCAAAATACCGGGGCCGGTTGGCCCCAACAAAGATTGCGGCGCCAGCCTGCGTGACGCCTGAGCGCGGCCAATATTTCCTGCGCGGCGCTCGAGCGCGCTAAGCCCGCGACTGCGGGCCGCCGCTTATGCGGCGTGGGTCTGCGCGGCGCTTGAGCGCGTATTGATTGCTTAGACGTCCAGCGTCACGGTCACGGGCGCGTGGTCCGAGGCCGGTTTCCAGTCCCGCGCCTCGCGCAGCACCCGGGCGTCGGTCACGGCATCGGCCAGTGCCGGGGTCACCCAGACGTGATCGAGGCGCCGCCCCCGGTTCGCTGCCGCCCAGTCCCGCGCCCGGTACGACCACCAGGAATAAAGCGTCTCCTCGGGCGGGATGATGGCGCGCACCGCGTCGATCCAGCCGTGCGCCGCCTGCACGGCACCCAGAGCTTCAACCTCGACGGGCGTGTGGCTCACCACTTTCAAAAGCTGCTTGTGCGACCAGACGTCCGTCTCGAGCGGCGCGATGTTGAGATCGCCGACCAGGATCAGCCGGTTTGTCCGCTTGCCCTTGCGCGCGCCGAAGACGCGCGTCATCTCGGCCAGGAAGTCGAGCTTGTGGGCGAATTTCGGGTTGGCCTCGGGATCGGGCACGTCGCCGCCCGCGGGAACGTAAAAGTTATGCAGCTCGACGCCGCCCGCAAAACGCGCGACCGCGTGGCGGCAATCGCCCTTGGCGCACCAGTCGCGGGGTTTGAGCGGCTCGAAGGGCACGCGCGAGAGGATGGCGACGCCGTTATAGCTTTTCTGGCCGTGGATCTGCTGGTGGGCGAAACCGGCTTGCGCGAACGCGTCGCGGGGAAACAATTCGTCCACCACCTTGGTTTCCTGAAGACAGAGTACGTCGGGGTTATGGGCGGCGATCAGAGTGGGTAGATGGTCGAGCCGAAGCCGGACGGAGTTTACGTTCCAGGTCGTGACTCGAAGCCGCATGCCGTACTCTCTCCCCTGTCTGATACCCCGGCCGCCGGCACGGGTGTGCTCCGGCGGTTCAGCCACACGCCCATGTCCCGAGGCTTCGGCGCCAACGTGCGCGCCTGGTGGACGGCGAGCATAATAACGGACAGGAGCAGAGCGGGAAGCATCGATCGATACTTAAAGCAAAGCGGCGCGGCCCGGAGGGAGAGAACCGGACCGCGCAGCCCGCAAGCCACGACCGGACAGGGAGAAAACCGGCGGCGGCGTGGTTTGGCGCTTAAGCGACCAGGCGATTGGGGCGCTGGCCGTTGCTTGTCTGCCCGCGCACGACGAGTTCGATGTCGTTACGGGTGATGCCGATGTCCGAGAGTTGCCGCTCGTCCATCGACCAAAGCTCGGAGCGAAGGTTGGTTCGGGCGCGCCAACGGTGGAACCGCTCGCTGAGGCGAAAGTCGGGCATGATGTGTCACTCCACTCGATGGATCGAATTAGGCGGCCTCCGGACTTTTTCAGGGCCCGGTCGTCGGGCGCTAGGCCGCAGGGCGCTCGACGGTTGAAGCTCAACATGCTGCGATGCACCATTTAGGCTTCCGGAATGGACCTGTCAAGGGGTCGAATACCCACCCGTTTCAGCCTCGGTGCATGTATAGAAGTTTTTCTGTCATAAATTAGAAAATCTCTATTAATAAAAGGAAAAATTGTTATTTTTTGCTTCGATCTAACGTCATATCCGGTTTCAAGTGGCCCGGTATACGGTCGGGTTACGCCTCGTGCGACATTATGATGCGGCGCAATATTTTCCGTTCCGAAACGGAAGTTCAACGGTTTTAATGCCGACTTTCTCCCGGAATCGGGCCGACCGGACTTAATCCCAGCCTACGAGCGGTACACTGACTTAAAATGGACTATATTCCTATATTCTTAGGAATATATTTGTAGAGGTTCCACACGGGTGCTATATGAATGCCATGGAACTGGAACAGACAGTTTTGCGCCTTGAGGCCCTGGGCAACGCGACCCGGCTCGAAATCTACCGCCTTTTAGTGCGGGCAGACCCCGATGGGCTTCCCGTCGGCGCCATCCAGTCGCGCACAGGTGTCGCGCGCTCGACGCTCTCTCACCATCTCCACCGGCTCATCGCGGCCGATCTGGTAACCCAGGAGCGTCAGGGCACGACACTGATCTGCCGCGCCAGCTATGCCGTCATGTACGCGGTGATCGACTTCCTGGGCGACGAATGCTGCGTCGACGCGGACAGCCGTAGCCAAACCCACGGCCATCAGCGAAGTGAAAGGCGCCGCGTAAACGGGCCGCTGCTTTAAAGGCAAAATTTTTTGCCCCGGTATTTCGATGATCTTAGAAATATAAATTGACCGACCGAATCGAGGAAACTACGGGAAATTTGGCCAGGACCCCGGTAGGGGGCACCGCGCGCGGCGTATTACGTTTTGCGTCCGCCGTCGGCGGCTACCACCATTCGAGCGGCGTTTTGGTCAGCAGCTCGATGCCGTCCTTGGTCACGATCCAGTTGTTCTCGACTTCGGCCGTGCCCACGCCTTCGCGGGTCAGGAAGGTTTCGCCGCCGAACACCATGTTTTCCTCAAAGACATCGCTTTCGTCGCAGGCCACGAGGCTGATATAGGGCGCTTCCCACATATTGCCGTTGGAATGGCCGAACTGGGGCCAGTTGGCGTCGAATTCCGAAGCATCCCCGCCGACCTCGTCGCGCAGGTGCTTCGTCGCTTGCGCCACGTCGTGGATCTTCACGCCCGCCTTGACGTTGGCCTCGATGCCTTCGGTCATGATCCGATTGCAGTCCTCGATCAGTGAGCGCTGCCCGGGCGTAGGCTTGGCGCCGACCACGGCGGTGCGCGCGGGGTCGAGCCAGTAGCCTTCGAGCGGCGGGCCCAGCAGGTCGGCGTGGAACAGGTCGCCGGGCTCGGGCACGTCGGTCGAAAAGCCGTGCATGGGCGTGCTTTCGAGCAAGTTCGTGGTCTCGCCGTGGGCGATGGCGATGCGCTGGAAATAGCCGCCCCGCGCGAACAGTTCCTGCACCGCCGCGGTCGCGGCTTCGGCCTCGCTCTTGCCTGCGATCATGGCTTCGATCAGCGCGATCAGCGCAGCGTCGGCGATCTCGGCGCCCGCGCGGAACAGCTCCAGCTCGGCGGCGCTCTTGATCCGGCGCACCCGGGCGACGAGATCGTCCTCGAAGACGTATTCGATCCCCGGCGTTGCGGCCTCGAGCTGTCGTGCGTATTTCACCGGCAGGGTGTCCGCGCCGACGAACGCGACCCGGCCCTCGACGCCGTAGCGCTTAAGCGTTTCGGCCAGTGCAGCGATGGGGTCCATATGGTCGTGCTGGTTTTGCGTCGCTAGTCGTTCGGGCCGCGGGTTGACGTCGCCATGGACGATTTCAGGTTCGAAGCCGGGGCGCAGGATCACGCAGGCGAAGCCCCGCGCGTTCCAGGCGCTCGAATCCGGCTCCTGGCCCGACAGGGAGGAGAAGAAATTGGTCAGGTAGAGCACGTCCATGGAGCGTTCGTAGGTGAACGTCGACTTGCCCCAGACCAGCGCGACCTCATAGCCACGCCGGACTATCTCGGCCTCGACCCTGGCCCAGCGCCGGCGATATTCGTCGAGGGAGAAATAGCGCTCGCTCGACATGGCGTGTGCTCCTTAATAAAAGGGTTATCAACGTTTCGCAAAAATGGGGCGCGCTTTACGCCTCGCGGGTGGCGCTGCCCTCGCGTTTCGCAGCCCGTTCGCGCGCGGCCTTGCCGAAGGCGGAAAATAATCCCCGCGCGCAGGCGCTCTGGCGCCATTTATATTCCGGATGCCACTGCGCGCCGTAGGCGAACGTGGCGCTATCTGCGACCCGGAGCGCCTCGACCATGCCGTCGGCGCTGCGCGCCTCCACGACCAACCCGTCACCGACCCCGCGCACGCCCTGGCGGTGCGCCGAGTTGACCACGGTTTCGGTTTCGCCCGAGAGCTCGGCGAGCAGGCTGTCCGGCTCGATGATCAGCTTGTGCGCCGGCGCGAAACGCTCGTCGAGCGGCTTGCCGAAGTTCGGGTGGTGGTTCTCCAGCCGGTCGACGTTCGCGATCTCCTGAATGAGCGAGCCGCCATAGGCGACGTTGAGCTCCTGGATGCCCCGGCAGACGCCGAACACGGGAACGCTGCGCGCTACCGCGTCGCGGATCAGTGGCAGGATCGCGTCGTCATGCACGGGGTCGAGGATCATCTCGTCCTCGAACGGCTCTTCGCCGTAATGCGCAGGATTTACCATCGAGGCCCCGCCGCTTAAGAAAATCCCGTCCAGATGTTCGAGCAGTCCGTCGTAATCAAGCTCGCCCGGCAGCGAGGGGATGCCCACGGGCAGGCAGTCGGCGGCGTCGTGCACTGCTGTCAGGAAAACTTCCGCTACCGCCTCGAAGGGATGGATACCGATCTCGGTGACGTCGCAGGTTGTGCCCACCAGCGGCCGGGTGCGTGAGGGCCGTCCTTCGCGCCGGCGCTTCGCGGCGTGCTCGCGCACCGCATCGCCGAAGGCCGCGAAGATCTTCACGCTGTCCGGGTCGTCCATGACCTCCCATTCGGGGTGCCACTGGGTGCCAAGCGTAAAGCCGGGCGCGTCGGCGACGCGAAACGCCTCGACCAACCCGTCGGGCGCGGTCGCCTCGGCGATCAGCGGCGGCGCCAGAGCGTTAACGCCCTGGTTATGCAGAGAATTGACCTCGATCTCGTCTTTCCCCAGCAGCCCGGCCAGAAGCCCGCCCTCGGCTAGGGCGACCGGGTGGCACGGCTCGTAGCGCGCGGCGCGCGCCACGGTCTCGTCCTCGCGGTGATCGAGCATGCCCGGCACTTCCTGGACGTGCTGGTGCAGGCTGCCGCCCAGCGCCACGTTGAACTCCTGGTAGCCGCGACAGACCCCGAAGCTCGGCACGCCGCGCTCCACCGCCGCGCGGATCAGGGGCAGGGTCAGGGCGTCGCGCCGCGCGTCTTCCATCACGCCTTCGCGAAACGCCGGGCCTCCGTAGTGATGGGGGGCCACGTTCGACGGGCTGCCCGTGAAGAACACGCCGTCGAGATGCTGGAGGATCTCGTGCAGCTCGAGCGCGTCGTCCATGGCCGGGATCAGCACCGGAATAGCGCCCGCCGCGCGCACGATGGCGCGGACGTATTTCTCGCCGACCACGTGATAGTCGTAGATATTGATCTGGCGCAGGCAGCAGGGGATGCCGACCAGGGGTTTGAGTTCGCGCTCGCTCATGGCTTCCTCGCTAGCATGCAGCCTGCCCGCTGGCAAGCCGCGTTCAAATCAACTCTTCACGAACCCGCCGCGCCGCTCGATCCGCGCAAACAGCCAGCCCAGCGTCGTCCCGCGCAGCACCATGAGCCCGAGCAGGGCCGCCCACAGCCCATGATTGCCCCATACCGTGGGCAGATACCAGGCGAGCGGCATGTAGAGCGCAAAGCAGACGATCATGGAATTACGCATCTCGCGTGCCCGGGTCGCGCCCACGAACACCCCGTCGAGCACAAACGCCGCCACGGTTACGATGGGCAGCGCGATCAGCCAGCCCAGATGCTCGCCCGCCACCGCGCGCACCTCCGTAAGGTCGGTCAGTGCGCGCACGATCGGCCCCCCGGCCACGGCGAAGATAACTGTCACGAGCAGCGAGACGCCCAGCGCCCAGACCGCGCAGGCGGCCACCGCGCGCACGAAACCCTCGCGCGAACGCGCACCCAGCGCACGTCCCACCATCGCCTCGACGGCGTGAGCAAAGCTGTCCACCGCATGACTGTAGATGGTGAAGAAGTTCATCAGCACGGCGTTGGCAGCGAGGACCACCTCGCCCAATCGTGCGCCCTGCATGGTGAAATAGGCGAACGCCGCGATCAGCAGCACCGTGCGCATAAAAATGTCGCGGTTGACCGCCACCGTGTGACCTAAACCTCGTGGATCGAGGATGCGCGCCCGCTCCCAGCGCCCGCCGGTCGCCTTGAGGATGCGTGCTGCGATCACCAGGCCGAGTGCTAGCCCGGCATATTCCGCAATTGCGCTGGCCGCCGCGACGCCCGCAACGCCCATCTCGAGGACAACGACGAAGATAAGGTCGAGTGCGATGTTGACCGCGTTGACGCAAACCATCTGGGCCAGCATGGCGCGGGAATTTTGCATGCCCAGAAACCAGCCCAGCAGCACGAAGTTGGCGAGCGTCGCGGGCGCGCCCCAGATGCGGATGAAGAAATACTCGCGCGCCAGAGCCTCGACCTCCGCGCCCGTCTCGACGATGGCGAACGCAGCTCCCGCGATAGGAACCTGCAATGCCAGCATCAAGGCGGCGAGGCCGCCTACCACCAGCATGGGTCGCGCTAGTGCAGCGCGGATCTCGTCCGCATCGCCCGCGCCGAACGCCTGCGCGGTCAGTCCCCCGGTGCCCATGCGCAGGAAAATGAAGGTCCAGTAGAGGAAAGTGAAGATCAGCGCGCCCACCGCCACCGCGGCGAGATAGACCGGCGCATCGAGATGGCCGATCACCGCCGTATCGACCAGCCCGAGCATAGGCACGGTCATGTTCGAGAGCACGATGGGCAGTGCTAGCCGCCACACCTGGCGGTGTAGCGCACGGTCCCGCCAGGCGGCTGGGGCGGAAGAGCGTTCAGTCACGAGGGTTAGAAGCCGAACAAAGCCGGCCGCAGGGCGCGTGAGCGACCTCGCGGCCAGAGCCCGCGACCGCGGGCCGCCGCTTATGCGGCGTAAGCCTGCGCAGGGCATGAGCGCGTAAAATTTTCATCTCGGAGGGGCTTAGTTCTGGCCGCGGTTGCGCACGTCGTGGAGGAAGCTGCGCATGTCGTCCATCAGCTTGGGCCCGCGGCGGTTCACCTCGAAGATATAGTCGTGGGAAAGCTCGAGTACAGCCTTCTGGCAGAGCATCTTGGCCGACATGCGCTTCGCATCCACCTCGTCGCTCGCGAACACCCGGCGCAGCCGCGCATAAGCGGTCGCGACGCTGAACTCCGCGCAGGCCGCGCGCAGTTTGTGCAAGTTGACCCTGTGGTTGGGCTTGAGCGCGGCCGCAAGCGAGACGCCGTCGCGCGCGCCCTGGAGCAGCTTAGCCGTGATCCCGCAGGCGTCGAACAGCAGCAGGAAGCTCGCAAGATCCGCACCACCAGCCGAGAGCTCGCGCGTGCGCCCGGCGCTTTGGGCGTCGATCAGGCGGGCCAGTTCGGCCAACCGCCGGTCGAACGCGGCGGGCAGGGGTTGTCCCTGTCGTTTGAGCAGATCGCCTTTCTGGGCCATGGCAGGCCTCCCGGCTTTCGACTCTAGACCGGGCGCAGTTACGGCGAAAGGCTTTCAAATCCGGGTTTCTGCATCTGCAGTGCCAGCCTGCGCGACTTCTTTAAGCCCGCAAGTGCGGGCCGCCGCTTATGCGGCGTGAGCCTGCGCGGCGCTTGAGCGCGTAAATAGATTGAAATCCCTAATTCGCTGCCTTGCCCGGCTTAAGATCGCTGCGCGGGTCGTCGAACACGAACAGCGCAGGGTCGAGCGGCGGGTTGAGCGTCCCGTCGAGGAAGGCCACTGTCGTGACCAGACCTTGGGCGTCTTTCAGCTGCCATTGGCGCAGCTCGAGGGGCGCATCCATGAACACCAGCGTCAGGCTGCCCATGGCGGGATCTTCGGCGTCGACCAGGGTCACGCGGATCACGCCGGGGTCGCGGCTTACCTCGGTCACGTCGACCAGCTCGTCGAAGCGGATGGTCTCCTGCACCAGCGCACCGATTGGGGTGTCCTCGATGGCGAAGGAATTGATCTGGCCCAGCTCGTGGTCGTAATAATGCAGGTAGGTGCCGTCGGCGACGATCTCGAGCGGGCTCGGCGGATCGTAATCGAAACGCAGGCGCCCGGGCCGTTCCATCACGAAGCGCCCCTCGGTCACCGCACCGTTGGGCGCGATCTGAAAAAATGCCGAGCGATAGCTCCTGATCGCGTCGAGATAGCTCTCGATCCGCGCGATATCGGCGCGATCCTGGTCCGAGAGCGCGAGCGCGCCCGAGGGCGCAAACCCAACGCCTGCGGCGAGCGCGAACGCGGCGCAGAGCGCCTTAAGGATGGGCCATCTCATAAGACTGATGTAAGCGCTCGCACGTTCCGGCGCAAGCCGGGCGGTCCTAAGAGCATTTTCCGCTCGGAAAGATTAGGGAACCGCGACAGGCTGCGACTGCGGTCCGCCGGCAACCCGGCGCAAGGCTGCGTGCCGCTTGAACGCAAGATCAATCGGGATCACCTGGTTGATCGGAAAATGCGCCTAGCTCGCGATATCGTCGATGTCGCGCGCCAGCACCTCGCGCTTGCCCACATGGTTGGCGGCCGAGACCACGCCTTCGGCCTCCATCCGCTCGATCATGCGCGCCGCCCGGTTATAGCCGATCTGCAGGTGGCGCTGGACGAAGCTGGTCGAGGCCTTGCGCTCGCGGCAGACGAGTGAGACCGCCTGGTCGTAGAGCGGGTCGTCCGCGCCGGCATCGCCGAGGCCGGGGCCGCTGGTTTCTGGTGCGGCGGTCACCTCTTCGAGGTATGCGGGCGATCCTTGGGTCTTGACGTATTTGACGATCCGCTCGACCTCGTTGTCCGAAACGAGCGGCCCGTGCACGCGGGTGATCCGCCCGCCGCCTTCCATGTAGAGCATATCGCCCTGGCCCAGAAGTTGCTCCGCGCCCTGGTCGCCCAGGATCGTCCGGCTGTCGATCTTTGAGATCACCTGGAAGCTAATCCGGGTCGGAAAGTTCGCCTTGATGGTGCCCGTAATCACGTCCACCGAGGGCCGCTGGGTCGCCATGATCAGGTGGATGCCCGCGGCCCGCGCCATCTGGGCGAGGCGCTGGATCGCGGCCTCCACGTCCTTGCCCGCGATCAGCATCAAATCCGCCATCTCGTCGACCACGACAACGATGAAGGGCAGCGGATTGAGGTCGAGCGGCTGTTCCTCGAACACCGGCACGCCCGTATGCTCGTCGAACCCGGTCTGCACCGTGCGGGTCAGGGTTTCGCTCTTCAACTTGGCCTCGGCCAGGCGCTTGTTATAGCCCGCGATGTTGCGCACGCCGAGCTTCGACATCGCTTGGTAGCGGCCTTCCATCTCGCGCACGGCCCATTTGAGCGCAACTACCGCCTTGCCCGGCTCGGTCACCACCGGGGTCAGCAGGTGGGGGATGCCGTCATAGACCGAGAGCTCGAGCATCTTGGGGTCGATCATGATGAACTTGCACTCGTCGGGCGAGAGCCGGTAGATCAGTGACAGGATCATCGAGTTGATGCCGACCGACTTGCCCGAGCCGGTAGTGCCCGCCACCAGCAAATGTGGCATCCGCGCGAGGTCCGCCATCACCGGCTCGCCGCCGATGTCCTTGCCCAGCGCGAGGATCAGGCGGTGCGCGGTGGCTTCGTAGGCGTCCGTCGCGAACAGTTCACGCAAGAACACCGTCTCGCGGCCGGTGTTGGGAATCTCGATGCCGATCACGTTGCGCCCGGGCACCACGGCAACGCGCACCGAGATCGCACTCATGTAGCGTGCGATATCGTCGGCGAGCCCGATCACCCGGCTCGATTTCGTGCCCGGTGCGGCTTCCAACTCATAGAGCGTTACCACGGGGCCCGGACGGACCTTGATGATCTCGCCCTGCACGCCGAAATCGTCGAGCACGGATTCCAGCAGTCGCGCGTTCTGCGCGAGGCCGGCATCGTCCAGGCTGCTCTTCTTGCTCTTGGCCGCGGGGGTGGCGAGCAGGTCGAGCGCGGGCAGGCGGTACTCCCGCGTCGGGCCCAGATCCAGGGTGCCTTGGCGCTCCTTGGCGGCGCGCTTGCCGGGCTTGGGCTTCTTGCCCCGCTTCTCGACCAGGCGTACCGGCGGCTCCGGATCGGGGGCCTCGTCCTCTTCCACCGGCTCGGCCTTGCTGCCGAACAGCCGGGGCTCGAGGCGCTCGCGCAGTTTTTTGCGCGGCTTGGCAACGGCTCGGCGTGGTTTAGCCTTTTCGTCCGCGCCCGCGGCAATCGCGGCCGCCGAACGGCTGCGGAGCAGCCAGACGAGCCGGTTCCCTACGAGGCGAGCAGCCAGGCGCAAACTGCGCCAACCAAACCCGAACAGCGCGCGGCGCTGCTCACGGGTCAGCCCCAGCGCGGCAAACAGCGCCACGGCGGCGAGCAGGAAGCAAAGCGCGGAAAAAGCCCAGGCGGGAATTCCGAGCCCGACGGCGTGAGGCAAGACGGCGCCCGAGACGATAACGCCCACCGAGCCGCCCATGCCGCTCGCAATCGGCCAGTAGCTGGGCGCGGGCAGGGCGGCAAAGCCCGTCGCCATGGTCACGACGCCGATGGGAAGCAGCGCGAAGCGCAACAGATAGAGCGAGAGCCGGCGCTGCGAGAGAAGCACATAGCCCCAGGCGAGATAAATCACGATCATCACCGCGCCCGCTATGCCCATGCCCTGGAGGATCAGGTCCGAGATGTAGGAGCCGGGCAGGCCCGCGAGGTTCGCGGTCGAGCCCGCGCCGGCGGAATTGAAACTTTCGTCGGTCGACGCGTAGGTCACGAGCGAGAGCGCGATCAGCCCTGCGAGCACGATCAGCCCGGCGCCCGCGATTTCCGCCGCGCGGCG
>CAVOEB010000008.1:0-60869 GCA_963694715.1 Alphaproteobacteria bacterium
CGTCTTGCGGCCGCACGGTCTTCCCAGTCCCGAGCAATCTCGTCGAAGGGGCGCAACAGAAATTCACGCAGCCGATCGTAAAAATCCGCCGCATCGCCGTCGAACAGGAAGATCGCCTCGCCGACAGACGCCACGAGGCCCGGCCTTAGCGGCATTGTTCTCGAACTGTTGATAAACAGCAACGGGCGCTCGCTCGCCAGACACCAGGACAGGGTGCTGGTCGCGCCGCGCGTTAGAAGCAGCCCGGCGCGGCGCGCGACGTAGCGGAAGTCGAGACGGTCTTCGTAGACCTCGACGTTCGGTAGCGCACGCGCCTCACTGAGCACGGGGTCGGGATCAAGATAGCGAACCACCGGGTAGGGCTTGATGACGATTTTCCGGGGCACCCGCGCAAAGACATTGCGAACCAGAGCGCGCTCCTGCAAGGCCATGTCTACATCGTTTATGCCGCGGTGAAGCCGACCGGCGTTGCCTTGGTGGATCGACGTGCTCAGGTACCAAAGAACCGGCTCGCTCGTCGGACGTCGCTGACGCCGGGCGAGGCGGCGGTACTCGCCGGGCAGGCCGGCGGCAACCGCATCGCCACCGCCATAGACGTTGTTTCGGCACAAGGCTGCCATGGGCTCGTTGAAGGTCACCGCGAGGTCCGATCCCAGATTTTCGTAAACCAGGTCATAGCCACGGTCGCGTTCGCCGATCTCAGCCGTAACACCGTGCTGAAAGGTGACGAGCGGTATGTTGCGCCGACGCAGGGCTCGATGCAGCGCGACAGTTTCCGGCCGGGCCAACATATTGCTCAGAGCCGCGCGGCAGCGATGTTTCGCCAACGCATCGAGGGCGCGTTCCGTGGGCTCGGCCGCCGCGCGGTAGCGCGCGACGTCCGCTGCCGCATAGCGCCCGGCCTCGCCGGCCAGACGGCTCACCACGGTCGGGCAGAGCCGCTCGGCAAAGCGCGTATTCACAGCCTGGCGCGCCACCTCAGCAATTAGCTCACTGCTCTCATCTTTAGCCGGGTCAACGATCGGCAAACTGAACCGGCGAAGCGCAAAGCCCCGGGCCGCGAGGCGAACCGCCGTATCGCGCAACAGCTCGTTATCTCGCAGGATCAGGATCGTGCCTTCGGCGGTCGGCGCGGTCCGCCGCTGACCGCGTCTGAGCGCAAAGCGATAGCGCAAAGTATTGACCCGTCCATTGCGCAGCTTGACGAGTAGCGATGGGGCGGGCGGCTCGGGGTCGAAGAGGTGGGTAACGCTCGCCGCGGGTACCTCGAAATTAGTTATCTCGCCCGTCCCGACCAGAAACGGGGCCACGCCGAGGCAGAAGTTCCCGCGCAGCACCGTATCGGCGTGGCGCACGGCGACGATCGCGCTCGGGTTCGCAAAATCGTTTTCTTCGAGCGAGGCAGCAGAAAAAATCTGACCCTGAAAATGCCCGACCAGGGCCCGGGCAGCCACAAGCGCCGTGTCGTTCGCGGTTTCGTCACCCGACAACGCGTCCCTGACGCCGTGCCAGATATCGTCTGTAGCCTCGTGCAGACCAACCTCGAGCGCGCGAATTCCGTCCGCCGATAGGCGCGGGCCGACCGGCCTGCAGGCAATCGATTCGTCGCACCAGATGGCGGGAGCCGTCGTCCTGACTGGAACATCGCGGGCAAGGCCCCTGTCCCACGCTGTTTCCAGGGCGGCGCGGCAATCCGCAAAGACCTGCACAGGTGGGGCCGCGACACCATTGGCAGCCGGGTCCGTCGCCGCCTCGCACACTGCCGTTGCGATCGAGCGGTTCACGGCACCAGCGCCTCCAGGAGTGCCGCCGCGACCCGCTCAACATCCGATTTCGTCATCCCGACGAACAGCGGCAGCGACAGGGCCCGCGACGCATAATGCTCCGCTCCGGGCAACGATCGTTCGCCATAGCGCTTCACGTAGTAAGCAAAGCGGTGAATTGGCTGATAGTGGAGCTGGGTCCCGACCCCCGAACGGGACAATTGCCGCATTACGGCTGCGCGGGACGCTCCAAAGGCTTCAAAATCGATGTCGATCACATAAAGGTGCCAGGCCGGACGGCCGCCGGGCATTCGGGCGGCAGGCCGCAGCCGGGGAGCAAGAGAGGCGAGCGCCTCATCGTAGGCCGCCACAAGATCCGCCCGCGCCTCGATGAACCGATCGAGCTTGGCAAGTTGGCTCAGACCCAAGGCGCAGTGAATGTCGCTTGCACGGTAATTGAGTCCGGGGGCGGGCATTTCGGAGTACCACGGCCGGGGCGAACCGTCGGCTTCAAAGCCGTCCGCGCGATTCTCGAAGTCCGCGCTATCGCGAACCAGCCCATGATGACGCAGCTGGCGCATACGCGCAGCCAGGGCGGCTTCGTTGGTCGCCACCGCGCCGCCCTCGCCCATAGCAACGGTCTTGACCGGGTGAAAGGAGAACGCCGCAAGCCTGGCATGCGCGCCGCAACCGACGGCGCCTCCGTCGCCGGCATACTGTGCGCCGAGCGCGTGGCACGCGTCCTCGACGACAGCGATATCTCGGGCCCTCGCGACAGCCGCGATCTCGGCCATGGCGGCGGCTTGACCGTTAAGATGTACCGGAAACACGGCACGCACCCGGCTTCCGGACGCCGCATCCAGGGCGGCTTCGAATGTCTCGGGCGTCAAGAGACCGGTCTCGCGGTCCACATCGGCGAAAACGACCTCAGCGCCGGTCATATGCGGCGCGTTCGCGGTCGCAGCGAAGGTCATGGAGGGAACGATCACGCTATCGCCCGGTCCCAGCTCCAGCGCCAGAGCGGCGAGGTGCAACGCCGCCGTCCCGCTCGAGCAGACGACGGCATGGGCCGCACCAACGCGATCCGCCAGGGCGCTCTCGAAGCGCTCGACCATCGGCCCCGTCGTAAGCCACTCGCTCCGGAGTACGGCGACGACGGCGTCGATATCGTCATCATCGAGGCAGGGCCGACCATAAGGTAACGGCTTCATATCTGCCTCAGGCCAACAGTCCGCGCTGCTGAAGAAAGGCGCGCAACTCGGCGGCATCGAGCCACTTGTCGTTCGTGTCGCTGGTGTAACGGAAATCATCCGCCACGCTCTTCGCGCCTTTTTCGGTGAACGACTCGGATGTCCAGAAATGGAAAGAGGGACAAATTACGTAGGCATCCTCGAGTTCCAGGGTCGTGCGCGAGTCGTCTTCACTGATCAAAACCTCGTGCAGTTTTTCCGATGGACGCACACCGACAATCTCTTGATCGAGGTCGGGCGCCATCGCCGAAGCGAGATCCGAAATCCGCATGCTCGGGATCTTGGGCACGAAGATCTCGCCGCCCTGCATTCGCTCCAGGCTGTGGAGCACGAAATCGACGCCCTGATCGAGCGTGATCCAGAAGCGTGTCATCCGGGGGTCAGTGATGGGAAGTGTTTGCGCACCCTCTCGGATCAGGCGCTGAAACAGGGGAATAACGCTGCCGCGCGATGCCAGCACGTTGCCGTAGCGAACGATGGAAAAGCGTGTGCGCTGACGACCGGCGAGGTGGTTGCCCGCGATGAATAGCTTGTCGGCGCAGAGCTTGGTCGCGCCGTAGAGATTGATCGGGTTCGCCGCCTTGTCCGTCGAGAGCGCGATTACCTTTGAGACCCCCGCGTCGATTGACGCGTTGATAACGTTCTCGGCGCCGATGACGTTGGTTTTGATGACCTCGATCGGATTGTATTCTGCAATCGGCACATGCTTGAGCGCTGCCGCGTGGATGACGATATCGATGCCCTCCATGGCGCGGCCCAGGCGCTTGTCGTCCCGCACATCGCCGATGAAATATCGAATTGGCGGATACTCCGCCTGCGAAAAGCGTTGCGCCATTTCATACTGCTTGAGCTCGTCACGGCTATAGATTACGAGGCGGCGCGGCGCGCATTGCTTGAGAACATGTTCGGTGAACGCGTGACCGAACGATCCGCTTCCCCCGGTGATCAGGATATTTGAGTTGACGGGGATCTCAGCCATGAACTGCTTCCTCCAATAATCTTTCGGTCGGGCTTTGTTGCTTGGCGAAGGCCCGCGCGTACCAACTGTCGCGTACCATGAGTTCGGCGTGACTCCCCTCACCCGTTACCCGACCCAACTCGAGGACGATGATCCGATCGGCGATGGCGACAGTGGAAAGCCGGTGGCCGACGACAATGAGCGTGGTGTCGGTTTCGTTGCGAATTCGAGTCAGCGCATCGCGGAACAGTTCTTCGGCATCCGCGTCAAGATTGCTCGTGGGCTCATCGAGAATCAGGAAGGGCGAGCGGCTCAACAATGTCCGGGCGAGGTCGAGGCGCTGGCGCTGACCGCCCGAGAGCCGGATTCCCTCCGCACCGACCAGCGTGTCGTATCCCTGGGGTAGTGCCTCGATAAATTCGTGAGCGCCGGCCAGCCGGGCGGCATCGACGATTTCCCCGTGGGACGCTTTTGGTTGACCGTAGGCAATATGTCCTGTCGCCGTCGCATCGAAGATTTGCGGCGATTGCGGCGCGTAGGAAAATCCCTTGCGCAAGCTCTCGAGCTGGAATTCCTCGGCCGGGATATCGTCGTAAAGAACTTGGCCGGCGGTGCAATCGCGCAGCCGCGGCAGCAGGTCGATCAACGTCGATTTTCCCGCCCCCGACGGCCCGACAAGCGCCGTCATCTTGCCGATCTCGATCGAAACGTCGAGCCCGGACAGAGTCAGCGCGTCGCTTCCCGGATAGCGGAAATCGACGTTCTCGAAGCGCACTGCGCGACGCGGCGCGACGAACTTTCTCCCGCCGCCGGCCATTTCCTGGGCCGCCTCGATACCCTCGATTCGCCGTTCGATCGCGCCGACACTGGCCAGGGTGGTCGCAATCGTCTGACGAATACGCATCAATTCCTTGAGCCGCGGCATAAGGCGAAGCAGCACCGCCATAAACAAGCCGATTTCGCCAATCGAGAGATGAAAGACGCTGAACCCGACATAGAGAAATCCGACGATAGCCAGCATCCCCAGTGCCTCGGCCACGATGGTCACCCGGGCATTGAGAACATACCCCAAGACGTAGTTTCGGTATTGTCTCTGGGTCAGCCCGGCGAGGGTTTCCGATTCGCCCTGCTCGGTTCCCGAGAGACGAATGAGCCGGAGCGCGCGCAGCCGATCAACCAGGAACTGGCCGACCCCCTGGTTGGATTCCGTGGTATCCTCGCCGACGCGGCCGCTGTTCAGGATCAGCCGGCGGACCCCTATATAGACCACGAGAACCACCGGTACGACGGCAAGGGTCAAGGCGCTCGATACGGAAAGGGCAAGTCCGAAATAAATGAGGATGAGGAACCCGGCCCCGACCAGAATCAGGGTCTGGTACAGACAACTCATCGCCCGTTCGAGCTCGATGGTCAGGTCGTTGACCATCTCGCCGACACTCATGTCTTCCGTGTAAGAAAGACGAACTTCGAGATAGCGTCGGAAGGTGCCCTCGCGCGCGTCGCGGATGAGCCGGAAGCGCGATCGGGCCGCGTAGACCGTCCGCCCGTAGACAAACGCAATACTGGCCCCGAAGAACAACAACGACGTGACGAGCAGAACGGAAAGCGTGACCGGCAGTCCCAGGCTGCCATAGACCGCCACGATAACGGCCCAGAGCTGCGATTCTGCTGCCAGAGCCGCAGCGTTGCCGTCGCTGCCGAGAAATTCGACAACCGGCAGGATCATGCCGATGCCGATACCCTCGAACACAACACTCGTCAAATCGAGTGCCAGGAGGGTGAACGCAATCGGGCGGGTAACGCCGAGCACCTTGCAGGCGTGCAGGAAGCGCTTCGGGGTCATCGCGTCGCGCCTTCGTGTGCCGGTTCACTGGGCAAGGGGGCGAATGCCGCCTCGGCCAGACGCCAATCCGCCGCCGTGTCGATGTCGAGGGAGGCCAGGCTGTCCATTTCGAGAGCCAATGTTGCCGGCGGGTAGAGAGTGGCGTGGCGGCGTAGTGCAGCACAGCGAATCAGGTAGAGTGCACCGTTCGGAACATAGAGGGGCGCCGGCTCGCTCGCGTCTTCGAGTGGTGCCAGAAAGCCGTCCGCCGCTTTGTGAAGCACCTGGTTCGGTCCAAACCCCAGCCGGCGAACCCCGACGACTGCATCGACCTCGGCGCGTTCGGCCAGCAATGCGACCCCCTCGCGCAAGACCGCCCCGCCGCGCAGCGGCGACGTCACCTGGAGCAACAGGACGGCGTCGGGGTCCCCGTCACGCTCAACACGGAACCAGTCGAGCGCATGCATGAGCACCGGCAGAGTCGGCGTCGCATCGGCTGCGAGCGCGGCCGGGCGCTCGAACGGCGCGCACCAACCGAGAGCGCGCCCCTGTTCGGCAATCGCTGCGTCATCGGTGCTTAACAAAACCGGGGCATCAATCGCCGCGGCCTGCAGCGCGTCGTGGGCATGCTCCAACAGCGTTCGCCCGGCGAGCGGACGCGCATGCTTGCCGGGCAGTCGCTTGGAGCCTCCACGCACGGGAACGACAACCAGAAGGTCTGTCATGCCACTATGTCCGCACCAACGGCGCGGCCGAGCTCGTCTGCAAACGCAGTTCGGCGCTGCGCTTAAACAACAGGCGATCGCCGTAGAAATGGGAATGCCAATAATAGCGCTGCTCACGGACATGATCGGCGACGAGAAAATTGCAAATTCGGCCGAGCGCCAAGGCACAGGGAATGATTGTCTTGCTCGCCATGACGACGATCCGGCCATTCACTATCAAGCGGGTCGACGAGCTGTGATTTTCTACTATTCCCGGCAGTTTCATTTTTGCTCACGCTTTATATTGCTGCAGCTGCGTCTTCGTGTCGCGACAGGCTCTCGCACAGCTTGTCGTTGGCTGCCTCGATCACAGTTGGATCGAAGCGTTTCAGATCGACCATGTTGAAATCGCGCAAATCGAATGACGTTGCCTTCACAGCGGCGAGAAAACGCGCTCCGTCCTGCTGTGCGCGAGCCGCGTCGATTTCCCCGCTCAGGGCGGCTGCGAGTTGGCTCTTGAGCTTGCCTTCGTCAGTCACGCACAGTACGTGCGGCAGGAAATTATAGATGTTGTGCCGGCCGAAAGTGAGTACGGGCTTGCCCATCACGGCAGCCTCAAAGCCGCCGGTTCCCGTGATCGTCGCAACCGCGTCGGCGCGCTGTATTACCTCCGGGCCCAGCTCCATCATCCTGATCATGACGACGTTCTTGAACTCCCGGATCTGCGCGTAGAAATCCGTCGGCCGGCGCCCGACCCCCGCATAGGTTTCCTTCACCGCGAGTCGCACACCCGCCGGCAGATCGCGCGATAGCGCGGCGATGCACGAGAGCTGGTAGAAATATTCCGGCGAAAGCGCCTGGAGCGCGGTTTCCGGCTCGGTGTGCAGCGGGTAATAGACAATCTGTCCCGGACCAAGATCCGCCACGCTCAACGCCCCCGCTCCGTTGAGTTTGCGCGTGTCCCGCCACTCGCGCCAGAAATACGCAAGCTCGTCCTTTAGGAAATAAGCTTTCGCTTTATCATAGCGCCGCAGTCGCCAATAGAAATTACGCGCCGTCAAATGGACCATGCGCCGCGCCAGGCCCCTCAAGGTCGTGTTGCGAAGGAACTTCTTGCGCAACGACATATGCGACAGATACGGGTCGACATCGCCAGTCTCTGGCGCGTCCTCGAGCCCGTGATAGGCCACTTCGACCTCGGGCGTTTCGTAGAATTCGTTACGGCCCCAATAGTAATAATTTTGGTAACGCGAGCCGATCATACTGCGCACGGGGATCCCGCCTGCCTTGGCAAGCAACTCGGCGACGAGACCGCAACTGATCATGAGGGTCGGACGTTTCTCCGCAATCTCGCACGCCCAGAAATCGACCAGCTCGTTATAGCCGTGAACCATCTGGAGATAGTTCGTCTGCTCCGAGTAGTGCGACCGGGGGTGGTAAAATCCCCCAAGCGCGTAGCCCCGCCCGAGGTGCCGATCGGTGACCGCAAGCCGGTTGATGGTGGTGCCAAGCTTCGCTTCCCGTGCGCGTGCGCAGGAGAGTACGGTCTCCTCGTCGAGATCGCGCTGGCCGATCGCCTGGTAAAGAACATCCGTCCGTGTGATCGAATCGACCAAGCCCGAATTCAAGTACGGCGCGTAGAACTTCGCATCCTGTTTGGTGTTGCAATAAAGATGTATCACGCAGTGGTGTCGCGCCCGGATGGATTCGAGCAACGCGAGATAAATGTAGCGAAATGCCGAAGACTGCTGGATCACGATACGGGAAAAGCAATCGGTCATCGTATCATCGGCTCCGGCCATGACCGCGACACGCGCGCGGGCGCAGGCTCCTGCCAGGGCGCGGTAAAGCATAGGTGCGCATCGGAAAATCGTTTATGCAGCAACGCCGAGCGCTCGGGCAAACGCGCAACCAGCTCATCGGCCCGTCCGCTTCCGCCACGCCACCGCCGTCTCGACCGCCTCGGCGGCGGGCATCAGCACGCAGCGCGCCGCACCGACTTGACCGTTACATGGCGGGAGCCCGTGACGGTCGCATGAATTCGCCAGCGCACCCGCGCGCGCGCAAGTAACGCGCCTTGCCGCGACGAACGGCTTGGCGGCTGCGGGGCTAGAGACCGGAATCATCACTGTCTTGGCATCCCGCTGCAGTGCCGGCACGGGCTGTTGTCCCTATCGTGAACCAATCAGCGAAACCAACCATCACGTTCCTCGCCTCGCAAGGTCATTTTCTTGCGTAACAGTCGGTCTCCGAGACTGGCTTTCGCCAGGATATCGCTGATCTTGCGGCCGGCTTCGCCAGTGCCATACGGATTGTCGAGGCTTCGGCAGCGCATGCGGAACGCGCGGTCGAAAAGCGCCCGGTTGATCGCGCGGTGAATCTGATCGGCGTCGTAATCCGCGTCGATGACATTTCCGGCCCGCAACCGTCCCTCCTGTCGCGAGCCTATATTCACAGTGGGGCAGCCGAATGCGGGCGTCTCCTTGATGCCGGAGGACGAGTTCCCGGCACACGCCAACGCAACGTCAGGGTTTCGCGCCAGAGCGAGCAGCCCATGGTAGTAATGGCGACCCACGGAGCGGTGAAGTTGCACACCGGGACGGCTTCCTTCGGCGAAGCGGTCCAGCGATTCGATGATGCGCCGCCCGCCGGCGTCGTTGTTCGGGTAAGTAAGAATCACCTGGACGCCATCGTCGGCCAATCTCTCAAGCGCGGTGAGCGCGGGCGCGATCTGGCCCGCGGCGGTATCGAACTGGATGGTCACGGAGTGCTGGGTGAAAACGACGATCGGTTGATCGAGATCGAGACCGAACCGGGTGACCACCTCGTCCACCGACGCGTAGCGACCCCGGGCGATCAGATCGATTGCCGGAAAGCCCACCGTATGCACGCGCCAGGGTTCCTCGCCCATGGCCAGGATCCGGTTTGTCGCCTGCTGGTTGGTCGTAAAATGGAGATGAGCGAGCTTGGTCATGGCGTGGCGCACGGAATCGTCTAGTGCGCCGCCCTCGGTGAGATCGCCGCCTTCGACATGGGCGGTCGGCGTGTTCGTCTGCGTCCCGGCAATCACTGCTGCAAAACCTTCGAAACGGTCGGCGTAGACGACGAGAAGCTCGGGCTGCAACCGGGCGAGCGTCTCGCTCATCGACATCACACCGTTGCCGATCGCGCGCGCCGTCCCAAAAAGCGAATCCTCATCCATCTCGATCTTCACTTCGGCATGCACCGTAAAACCATCGGATTCGATTTCCGTGAGGGTCCGGCCGAAATCATCATCGAGATGAGCGCCGGAGACAATGAGCCGGTAATCGAGATCGGGGTGCGCGTCGATTGCCTGAAGGATCGGCAACTGCAACCCGTATTCTGCCCGATTGCCTGTAAAGACCCCGATGACGCGGCGGCTCATGTGTTGCCACTCATGAGCCGCGCGAGCCCATCACGCAGAGCCGTTCGCGCGTGCCAGCCAAACGCCTGCTCAACCGGCCCCGGATCGATTATCAATCGCTCGGATAACGTTCCCGGGGCCATTGTTTCAACGACGGGGCGACGGAGTTCTCCAGCCAGCTCAAGCACCAAACGCGCCAGATCGCCGATTTGCACAGGCCTACCCGTGCCCAGGTCGAAACGACCCACGGCTCGGCCCAGCGCGATCCGTGCGAGACCCTCGGCGGCATCCCCGATCCAAAGAAAGTCGCGCTCGGCACCGCCATCACGTATTCTCAATGCGTCGCTGCCGGGCACCTGAGCGAGAATATTCGAGAGCACCGTCGTCTTACTCATACCTGGCCCGTAAACGCTTGTCAGGCGGACCACAGCGCCGCCCGCTGCGAGTACCCGCTTCTCGCACGCCGCCTTTGCACGGCCGTAGACGCCGCGGCCAAGAGCGGAAGAGATGTAGACGACTCGCGGATAGCCCTTTCCCAACAGCGCGTCCAAACGATCGAGGTTTGCCCGGATATGGTCCTCACCCGCTGTTTCTGCAGCCGCGACATCCGACGTTTCCGCGAGATGAACCAGCGTCGCCCCCGACGTCGCCGGCGTGTCTCCATAATCCTCGACACGGTGCGCTACGCCCCCCCCTTCACCAGGCAACGGACGGCGCGCCACCGGCCACACCGTGTTCCCCTGCATGGCAAGCGCCGTGGTGAGGTTGCGGCCAATGAAGCCCGACGCGCCGGTTACGATTACAGGCTCGCTCAAGAGAACTCCGCAATGTCTTCGGGGGCCAGTTGCGTATCGATAGTCAAGTCGCGCGTTGCGACCCTGCCGATAACTTCATCAAGCCTACTGGCTTGAATCGAACCGGTACCAGGCCGCTTGACCCAAATATTATCGACGCTGAACCGCTCGCCGGCGCGGACAGGCAAAATCGTCGTCACGCTGGCAAATGCAAAATCGATCACTGGCTGTTCATCGGGCAAGACCGACTTGTCGCCACCCCGAGCCTGCCAGACTGCATTTGACCCCACGATCAGATCCTTCAACTCGCCCGGCTCGAGAGAGATACCGGTATCGGGACCCGGCCAATCGCGCGAAAGAGTGAAATGCTTCTCCAGCAGACTCGCGCCCAGTGCTACCGCGCCGAGACAAGTCCAGATATTCAACGAATGGTCGGAAAGACCGATCGGCAGCTCGGGAAAGGTCGAGATCAGCTCGGCAACGGCTCCCAACCGGACCCTGTCGTAAGGCGTTGGATACATGCTGACGCAGTGCATCACCGCGAGAGGCGTGCCGTGTTTTGCTATGGTCGCGACAGACTTGCGCACGGACCCGAGATCGTTCATGCCCGTCGACAGGATCATGGGCTTCCCGTAGGCCGCGATGTGATCGAGCAACGGCAGGTTATTGCATTCGCCCGAGCCGATCTTGAAAGCGGGCACATTCATTTCGTAAAGCCGATCCGCCGCTTCGCGGCTGAACGGAGTCGACAGGTAAATGATGTCCTTGGTTGAACAATAAGCTTGGATTTGACACTCCTCGTCGGCCGTGAGCTCGCATCGCTTGATGATGTCCCACAAGCTTTCACTGGAAATCTCGCCCGGTGTCATATCCGTCGCGATCATTTCTTTCTCGGTAATGTGGCACTGAAATTTTACAACCTCGGCACCAACGCCGACGGCCGCGTCAACGAGTTGGAATGCCTTTTCTAGCTCGCCTTCGTGGTTGATGCCGACCTCGGCGAGGACGAGCGGGGGATGGTCCGGACCGATCTTGCGGTCCGCAAATTCAATTTCAGGCATGTCGGCTTTCCCCATAACCTCCAAGGGACTCTCCTGCTTCCGCGAAACCGGTAGAGCTCCGCCGAATTGTCGTGGCCACTGTCACAAATTCCTCGGGCCGAAACGGGCGGTCTCGATGGAATTCGGATCCCGATGACCCCGCCGCGACGAGCGCCAGGTGAAGCACCGCCGTGCCGTTGACCATGGCGACGCCATGGGCCCGCCCAATCAGCCGGGCGAGTTGGCATTCCATCTCGACGACGAAGGAGCCGGCCGACGACAGCCGATTGTCCGCGACGCAGCGTGCCGGATGGGCCGCTTCGTTACCGCGTAGAACGGGCACCGAGAGCGGGATGCCCGGCTCAGCGCTCACGTCTCGTCCTCCACCGGAGCGGTCTCGATTTGACGACGGAGCGAGAAAGGCACCGCAACGCGCTTCGCCAGAACCGTGTCGAGCAGCCGCTCGTAGGCCACGCGCACGGTATCGTTTTCGGCGAGAATCCAGCAATCCGGATCCTCCGGCCCGCCAAGCTCGATGACGGGGATTCCCCGCACCGAAGACTGGCGCCCGGAGGGATTCCAGATGCCCACGATCTCGACCGAGGAATTCAAGCCGCACAATACGGCGATTTCGACGAGTTCGCCCCGACCGCACAAGCCGGCCGTCTTGACGCCCCGCGCTTCAAGCTCGGCAAACAGGCGGTCGTAGCTCTGCCGCCAGCGGCGGAAGGCGGTAAAGGAGTCGCTGAAAAACTGAGCCGTGAGACGGCTTTTCTCGGCAAACCCGTGGGGTGTGAGATAATATTTGTAGCGCCGCGCCGGGGCCTGCGACACCTTGATCAGTCCCTTGCCGATACAGCGCTTGATGTAGGAATTGGTCAGGCCGAGCGCGATCCCCAGGTCGTTGGCGAGACGCCGCTGGCTCACAGTCTCCGAGTCGTCGATCCGCTCGAGCAGGTCGAGCACGATGCCGTCTTCGCGGGAATCGCGGTCCATCACAGAATCAACCAACCCGACCGGTCATGCGGGCCGGACCTCGAACAGGCAATGTTCGGCGCCGTTGGCCCGGCACTGGGCTTCGCGCGAGGTCAGTGTGAACGCCCGGCCTGTCGCTTGGCCCACCCATTCGAGCGAACCGGCGAACCATCCGGCGTACATGTAGCAAAGCTTGCGCCCAATATCGGTTCCGCAATGCTCGACAAACACCGAATGGTCGAGACGGACATCCGCCGCGCCGCTTTCCCCATCCACGGACCTCACGGTGAATTGCCCCCAACCTCGCTGGGAAATCCGTCGCATATAATGATGAAAGACCGCGAGGCCCTCAAGACCGTGGGTCGCGGCTTCCTGTTCGCACCACACCCAGGCCGATTTGTGGCCCGCGTCGTAGAGCTGGCGGGCGTAAACCTCCTCGCCGAGCGCCGCTTCCACGGCAAGGTGGTTGTTCACGAAGAAGTGCCGGGGCATGTAAATCATCGGCAAACCGTCGGTCGACCAGGCGCCGGTTGCGGCGTCGACTTCAATCGGGATCTCGGGCGCAGCCACTTCTCAACGATCCTTTCGGGCGGAAAACGGGATGGCGAGAGGAGCCTCGTCCACCGAGCCGACGTCGGGCTCGGCATGGTCCAATCCGGCAAGCTCCAGATCGTCCGGTTGGCCGACGTCGATCCAGTATTCGTGCACGGGAAACACACCGATCCTCAAACCCGCCCGATGCGCGATGTCGAGCAGTTCCGGCATGTCGATTGCACGACCTTGCGGGACCTGGGCGAGAAACGGGGCGCTGAGATAGTACATTCCCGCGGCGATAAACTGACCGAGTGTGGGCTTTTCAACGATATTTTCGAACAATCCCTTCTCGTCATGACGCACAACACCGTAAGGAATATGTATGTCGTAACGCGAGACGCCGATGGTCGCATCGAGATCGCTCGCCACATGAAAGTCATGCAAGGCCCGATAGTCAACCCGGGTCACGACATCGCCGTTGACGAGCAGAACCTCATCCTGGGCGGACGGAGGCAAGAGCCCCAGCGCGCCGGCGGTGCCGAGTGGTTCGCTCTCGCGGATGAAATGAATTCGCGCCCGGTTCGTTCGTTCGCTGATAAAGCGTTCGATCTTTTCGCCAAGAAAATGCACGGCGATATGGATCTCCTCCACACCGACATCTTCGAGCTGTTCGAGGACCCGGTCCAGAATCGGCCGCCCGCCGACCCCAAGCAATGGTTTGGGGATATCCTTGGTTCGCGCGCCCAGACGTTGGCCGTAACCTCCCGCCATGACGAGCGCGCTTCCGATCGCGCCACGGGATGCCTCGGTTGCCAGGACGTTGATCACTTGTCCCGCGTCGTCGAGAATCGGCAAAAACCGGGTCTTACGAAGCAGGGAACGGTTGACCGCATCGTCACCGGGCTGGCCGGCCTTGGGCGATTGGTGCATACATTCGCTGACCGGGTCTTCAAGCGTTATCCCGCGCAGGATGGCGCGTCGTACGTCACCGTCGGTAACCGTCCCAAGCAGATGGCGTTCCTCGTCGACGACGAGCTGAAACAAATGCGTGGGCGAATCGTTGATCCGCGCAAGAACGTCCCGAATCGACAGGCCGGGCCCGCAGAGCACATTATCGATGTCTTTGATGCGATACATGGGAAGGATCTGGAGGCTTGTGCGCGCAGATGGCATTTCCACCTGTCCACGCTACCGCACTCCGGGTGAGTCCTGTTCTCCGGAAATACGGCTATGATCCCGGATTCAAAAGGCGAATCGAGGAATCGCCATCATCTGTTCACAGCATGAACAGCCGGTCAAGTGATTTGTTCATAATATGAACACTAGTCGAGGCCAGTGTCCCGCGAGAGCGCTGTTCTAAACGCCGCTGTCACGGCGCGAGCCCGTCACGCGATTGGATCGCGACCCCGACCCGGCTTGAATTTTGCCCCGCCAGCCACTACAAAGCGTTAAAATGCAAAGTTGAGCCGGACAGGGCCAATGTCCCGTCAGGCCTTTGAGGGCATGAAATCCATGACCGAGATCACACCGCTTCCCCGCCAGGAGAGCCCGGAATGCGACGAGGACTTGTCCAAGGCGAGCCGCCTGCGCGCGCTTTTGACGGCGCCCAAACTGGGCTTTCTCATGGAAGCCCACAACGGCCTCTCGGCCAAGATCGTCGAGGAGGCGGGCTTCGCCGGGGTCTGGGCGTCCGGCCTGTCGATCTCGGCGACGCTCGGCGTGCGCGACAGCAACGAGGCGTCCTGGACCCAGGTCCTCGAGGTCCTAGAATTCATGTCCGACGCCACAACCATCCCGATCCTGGTCGATGGCGACACGGGCTACGGCAACTTCAACAACGTCCGCCGCCTGGTGCGCAAGCTCTGCCAGCGCCGGATCGCGGGCGTCGCCATCGAGGACAAGCTCTTTCCCAAGACCAACTCGTTCATCGGCGAGGGTCAGCCCCTGGCCGACATCGACGAGTTCTGCGGCAAGATCAAGGCCGGCAAGGACAGCCAGACCGACCCGAATTTCTGCCTGATCGCGCGCACCGAGGCGCTGGTCTCGGGCTGGGGCGTGAACGAGGCGCTCGACCGGGCCGCGGCCTATCACGAGGCCGGGGCCGACGGCGTGCTAGTCCATTCCAAGCATCCCTCGGCGGACGAAGTGCTGGCCTTCATGGTGCACTGGGAAAACCGCTGCCCGGTGGTCATCGTGCCCACCATGTACTACCGCACGCCGACGTCTGTATTCGAGGACGCCGGGATCGCGATGGTGATCTGGGCTAACCACAACCTGCGCGCCTCGATCACGGCCATGCGCGAAGCCAGCCGGCGGATTTTCGAGGAGCAGAACCTGACCGGCGTGGAAGGCCGCATCGCCAGCGTGAAGGATGTCTTCCAGCTCGCCGGCAACCAGGAGTTGGCCGAGGCGGAACGCCGCTATCTCGCACCCGACCGCCCCTCGCAACGCGCCATCCTGCTCGCCGCCTCGCGCGGCGCAGCACTCGGTTTGCTCACCGAAGAGAAACCCAAATGCATGATCGATATTCGTGGCAAGCCCCTGCTCAACCATCTGGTCGACACCTTCAGCCAGTCGGGCGTCGCCGACGTAACGGTGGTGCGCGGCTATAAGAAAGAGAAAATCGACCTGGCCTCGATCCAAACCGTCGACAACGACGCATTCGAGGAAACCGGCGAGGTTGCCTCGCTGGCTTGCGCGGCGGACCGCCTCGCCGAGCCCTGCATCATCAGCTATGGCGATATCCTGTTCCGAAACTACGTTCTCGACGACCTACTAGAATTTGCCGACGACATCATCGTCGTGGTCGATGCCAACTGGCGCGAGCGTGAGCGCACGGGAACCGATGCCGCGCTCGACCTGGTGACCTGCTCGCGGCCCTTTACCGGGCGCTATCTCGACGACGACGTAGTCCGGGCCACCGCCATGGGCCCGGCCATCGCCCCGGCCGCGGCCGACGGTGAATGGATCGGCCTGGTCAAGTTGACCGATGCGGGAGCAAACCAGGTTGCCCGGGAAATCGAGGCCATGGATGCCGACGGCACCGCTCGAACCGCCGGCCTGCCCGAACTTTTCGGTCGCCTGATCGCACGCGGCGTGTCGGTCCGGGTGATGTACATCGCGGGCCACTGGCTCGACATCGACGACCTGTTCGACCTGGCCAGCGCGCGGAACCAGCTGTGATTGAGGCCGACGCGTTTCTCGAGCCTGCGCGCGAACGCGGGTTCGACTTCTATACCGGCGTGCCCTGCTCGTTTCTCACCCCCATCATCAACCGCGTGATTTCCGATCCCCGGCTCGACTACGTCGGCGCCGCCAGCGAAGGCGAGGCCGTCGCCATCGCCGCCGGCGCCTGGCTTGCGGGGCGCAAGACCGTGGTCATGTGCCAGAACTCCGGACTCGGCAACACGGTCAATCCGCTGACCTCGCTAAATTTTCCGTTTCGCATCCCGACGCTGCTGATCGTGACCTGGCGCGGCCAGCCCGGAATCGCTGACGAGCCCCAACACGAACTGATGGGCGAGATTTCCCCCGACCTGCTAGCCCTAATGCGTATCCCTTACTGGCGCTTTCCCGGCACGGCGAACGAGGTCGCCGAGGCGCTCGCGCTGGCCGAGGCCGAGATGGACCGGAGCGGCTTGCCCTACGCCTTTCTCATGGAGAAGGGTGCAGTGCGCGACGACGGGCTCGACGAGCCCGCACCGGGCGATGCCGTCGAAGGCGTGATCGAGGATCGCCGCGCACACGCCGTGCCGCCGCGCCGCGCCGCGGCGCTCGAGCGGGTGCTAGCCGCCGTGCCGGACAGTGCGGCGATCGTCGCCACCACCGGCAAGACCGGGCGCGAGCTCTTCACCCTCGCCGACCGGGCACAGCATTTCTACCAGGTCGGCTCCATGGGCGGGGCCTCGGGCTGTGCGCTGGGGATCGCGCTCAACACCGAGCGCCCGGTCGTGGTGCTCGACGGCGACGGCGCGGCGCTGATGAAGCTGGGTACGCTCGCCACCATCGGCGCGCGCCAACCCGCCAACCTGATCCATCTGCTGCTCGACAACGGGGTCCACGATTCGACCGGTGGCCAACGGACGGTCTCGGCGACGGTCGATTTCGCCGGGCTCGCCCGGGCGGCCAATTACCCGAGCGCCTGGCGCGCCGATACGCTGGGCGGGCTCGACGCCGCGCTGGGTTCCGCGCTTGCTTCGCCCGGCCCTCATTTCATCCACTTACGCATCACGCCGGGCTCGATGAGCCCGTTGGGTCGTCCCTCTGTCGCACCCGTCGAGGTCGCCCGGCGCTTCAAGGCGTTTCTCGCCGGTCGCTAGGACGTGCGCGCGGGCTTGACCGAGACCGTGTCGAGCATCACAAAGTTGCGCAGCAGCCCGCCGGCCAACCGGCCCAGCAGGGGAAGCCGCACGAGTCCACCGATCAGGCGGCGCAAGCCCACGGACCCCTTGTAATCTTCAAGGTTGGTCAGCCCGATGAGCCGCTGCACGGTGCGGTCCTCGCACGTCCCGATATGCACGAGACTCTGGGCACGGTGGCGGCGGGGCGAGCGAAGGTGAAGAATCGATTCCACATAATCGGGGTCGTTGCCAGTCAGCCGATAAAGCGGTCGGCGTAGTGCCGGCGGGAACCAATGCACGAACCAGGTCCGAGTATGCGTGTCGTAGGGCACCAGACGATGAGGCACCTGGTGATAGGCGGTGCCACCCGGGCGGAGTACCCGGCCTTCCTCGCGGTAGTAGCTGTCGAACACGCTGTCGTCGACATGCTCGAGCACCTGCTGGCTGAACACGAGATCGAGGCTCTCATCGGGCAGGGGCAGATGGCTCCCATCATAGACCCAAAAACGCGACTCATCGATGCCACAAACATCGGCAAGCAGGCGATTGAGCCGTTCGACCCCGCCACCCACATCGACGCCGTAAACGGATTCGAAGCCACGGGCGAAGAGCCATAGGGCGCTCAAGCCGCCGCCGCAGCCGTGATCGAGGATGGCAAATTCAGCGGCCGCGCGGACACCGCGCCGCTCATCGACGACCCGTTGAAGCAGAGCAAGATGGGGCGGCGGCGTCTCTTGCGCCGCCTCGCGAAAAGCCTGCCATGGCGCCTCGATCAGTGCGTCCGTGTCGAGCGCGTCGGTCAATTCGCGAAAACAGCGGCGAAGTTCGTACCAGCTCACCCCGCGCGTCTCCCGGTTCTGGCCCCGCCGCCCAAGGCCATCGCTCAGACCGCCTCGATGTCGTTGCCGCGAACCGTGACGCGCACCTCACGTCCCATCAGCCGCAGCAGGATCATGACCCGTTCGTCGTCGCTTGCGGCCTGGAAGATGCCTTCAAACTCTGCAAGCGGGCCCTCGAGAATGCGCACCTTGTCGCCCGACTGGAAACTCTCCGCGCCGAGTTCGAAATGACCGTCGGGCCCCGCCCGCGACGCCAACGCGTCGATCACCGCGTCGGGCACCGGGCTCGGACCCTCGTCGCCGCCGATGACGTGGCTGACCCCGAAGGTCGAGAGGATCGGCCGCCAAGGCTCCGTCTCAAGGTCGACCCGAACGAACAAATAGCGCGGGAAGAGCGGGCGCAACACCGTATCGACCCGGCGGGCATGACGCCGCTGGCGCCGCACCCGGGGCAGCCATGCCTCGAAGCCCTGACGCCCGAGATTAAACAGCGCCCGGGATTCTCCCTGGGCCTGGGTATGGACGACGTACCACCGCTTCATGCGCCCCCCGGGCAACTTTGTTGTGCCCCCATCCTAGCGCCGCGCGAGCGCGCCGTCATGATTGAGATTAATCGAGCAGATGTGCCAGATAGCCGCCGTAATCGGAGTTTCTTGGGTCTTCGCCATACGGGCGAACTGGTCGCACTCGATCAACCCGCGGCGCCAGGCTGTCTCTTCGGGAAAAGCGACGAGACCGCCCTCGCGACGCTCGATGTCGGCTACGTAGTTGGACGCGGCAAGCAATGCGGCCGCCATGCCCGCATCGAACCAGGTGGCCTCGGAGCCGATCAAGGTGGCCTGCAGCCCCCCGGCCTCCAGATAGACCCGATTGACGTCGGTGACCTCGAGCTCGCCCCGCGCCGAAGGCTGTTGTCCACGGGCGATTTCAACCACTTGGCCGTCGTAGAAATACAAACCGGGCACCGCGTAGGACGAGCTCGGGTGCGCAGGCTTTTCTCCAGGCTGACCACCTTGCCCGGCCCACCGACCTCGAGCACACCGAATAGGCCGGGGTGATAGACCGGATAGCCGAATAACGCCGCACCCCGCTCGAGCGACGCGGCGTGCGCCAGAGAATCAGGGAACCCAGGGCCGTGAAAAATGTTGTCGCCCAGCACCAACGCCACCGGTTCGCCGTCGATGAAAGATTCGCCGATCAACAGCACCTCGGCAATTCCACTTAGCGTGATCTGTTCGCCATATTCAATCGACAGGCCCCATTGCTAGCCATCACCGAGCAGGGTCTGGAAGTGGCTGCGTTCCTCGGGTCGAGCGATCAGCAGCACGCGGGTAATACCCGCCGGCATCAGGGGGCAGAGCGGGTAATAGACCATCGGCTTATCGTAGACCGGTAGCAGCTGCTTGCTCATGCAAAGCGTGGAGGGGTAAAGCCGGGTGCTTTCGCCTCCAGCCAGGATAATTTCTTTGTTGATCATGGCCGCGCGGTTGCAACCGGCTCTGCAGCCCGCCGGCTGAGGCGCTCGCCTTGATAACCGCCCTTGCGCTGAACCGCCTGGCACCAATCGCGGTTCTCGAGATACCACTGCACCGTCATCGCCATACCGCTTTCAAAGCTATCCTAGGGTGCCCAGTCGAGTTCGCGGCGGATGGTGCCGAAATCGACGGCTTAACGCCAGTCATGTCCCGGTCGATCCTCGACGAAGGTGATCTGCTCCCGGTAGGACCACCCGTCGTCACGCGGGCGGGCGCGATCGAGCAGGGTGCAGATCGCCTCGACCACCTCGAGATTGGCTTTTTCCTCGCCCGCACCGATCGGATAGATGCGCCCGACCGTGCCCTGCTCCGCGACGAGCCGCAACGCTCGGCTGTGATCGTCGATGAAGAGCCAGTCGCGCACGTTCTTGCCGGTGCCGTAGATCGGCAGCGGGGCGCCGTCGAGCGCGTTGAGGATCATCAGCGGAATAAGTTTTTCGGGATACTGGTAGGGCCCGTAAATGTTCGACGAATGGGTTGTCACAACGGGCAGGCCGTAGGTCTTGTGCCAGGCCCCGACCAGATGGTCGGACGCGGCCCTGCTCGCGTTGTAGGGCGAGTTCGGCCGATAGGGCGATTCTTCGTCGAACGCACCTTCTGCGTCGAGCTAACCGTAGACCTCATCGGTCGAGACGTGATGGAAGCAGAACGGCACCTCCGTCTCGGCCCGCGTCCGCCAATAATCGAGTGCCGCCTCGAGCAGCACGTAGGTGCCCTCGATGTTGGTCTCCATTAACACCGCCGGGGTATCGATCGAGCCGTCGACATGGGTTTCCGCCGCAAGATGTAAAGAAGATGTCGGGCTTGGTCTGCGCAAACAGGTCGCGCACCACGCGAGCCTCGGTCTCAACGATCAGCTGGCGGACCAACACCGAGCCAACGAACCCGGCGCCGCCGGTCACCAGGTAGGTACCGGGCGCTGGCGTCGTCATGACACCCGCTCGGCGTAATCTAGGCTTGCACAAATCGGGCCCACTCTTTCGTCTAATCGACGCGCCAGGCCCCACACCTCGGCCGCAAACGTCACTTCCCCGAAAGGTCGAGGCGGATCATATCGCGAAAGATGCCCTTGCCGGAAGAAGTGCCGTATCGAACCGCTGCAAGCACGCCATCGCGCGCCCGGCTATGCTACTATCTGGCCGCGGCGGCGGGGCGGGCGACGGGGGCGACGGGATGGCGGATTATCGGGGGCGGCGGGTTCTGGTCACGGGCGCGGACGGGTTCATCGGCTCACACCTGGCCGAGACCCTGGCGGGGGAAGGCGCGCAGGTGAGCGCGCTCGCACTCTATAACGCCCACGACCATTTCGGCTGGCTCGACGATATCGATCCCGATCTGCGCGCAGGCATCGCCTGCGTACGGGGCGATGTGCGTGACGCCGGGTTCATGACCCGCCTTATCGCGGGCCAGGACGTCGTCTTCCACCTCGCCGCACTGATCGCTATTCCCCACTCCTACGATGCGCCACAATCCTATGTCGACGTTAACGTTACCGGCACGCTTAACCTGCTCGAAGCGGCCCGCACCGCGGGCGTCTCGCGGGTCGTACAAACCTCGACCAGCGAAGTCTACGGCACGGCGCAAACCGAGCCGATCGACGAAAACCATCCCCTGCAGGGCCAGTCGCCCTATTCGGCCAGCAAGATCGGCGCCGACATGATGGCCGAGGCATTTGCCCGCTCGTTCGACCTGCCCGTCGTCACCCTGCGCCCCTTCAATACCTACGGCCCGCGCCAGAGCGAACGCGCCGTTATTGCCAGCACAGTTCGTCAGTTGCTCGACCCGGCCTGCGAGACGATCCGGCTGGGCGACCTTTCGCCGCGCCGCGATTTCACCTATGTCGCGGACAGCGTCGAGGCGTTCCGCCTGGCCGGCAGCGTGGACGGCCTCGAGTTCGGTGCGCCCTACAATGCGGGCACCGGCACCGCCGTGACCATCGCCGAATTGGTCGAAACCCTGTTTGCGATTACCGGCAGCAATAAGCCTGTCGAGCAGGAAGACGCCCGGCTCCGTCCGGCTAACTCCGAGGTGCACGCTCTGTTGGCCGATGCGCGCCGCTTTGCCGACGCCACGGGCTGGGCCGCCCGGACCACCCTCGAGGAAGGCCTAACCCGGACCGTCGCCTGGTGGCGCGAACGACTTGAGGCGGGTCAGGTCCGCGCCCGCGCCGACTACGTCACTTAAATGTGCAGGGTTTGCGCCTATGGCTGGCCGCACCGAAACTGACGGGTTAAACTCAGGCCGGCAGTTCCCGGCCCGGCTTCTTTTTGACGCTATCGGCACAATCTTTCGCATGTTCAAGGCTTACGCTTTTTTTACCCTCAAGCTAGCGGTCTCCGCCGGCCTGATCTGGCTGCTCATGGAGAGAATCGAGATCGGCGCCGTGGCCGAGCGGCTTACCCAACTGGCGCCCGGCGCTATTGCCGCCAGCTTCGCAATTCTTATCGTCCAGTCCGTTATCGCGAGCACGCGTTGGCGAATCGTCTCGCACCGGGTTGGCGTCCCGCTCGGTTTCGTAACCGCCCTTCGTCTCTTCTGTGTTGGCCTTTTCTTCAACCAGACCCTGGTCTCCAGCATCGGCGGCGACGCGGTGCGCATTTGGTTCGTCCGTCAGCTGGCCGACGGCATGGCCGAAGCGTTCCGCAGTGTGTTGATCGACCGGCTCGTGGCGCTCGCCGGACTTTTTTTGATCGTCGCGGCATCGCTGCCCGTTCTCCTGGATCTCGTTACCACACCGACAGCGCGCGCCGGCGTGCTCGCGGTACTGGGTGTGGGCATCGGCACGCTCATCCTGCTTCTCCTGCTCGATCGCCTTCCCGTCTTGTCCCAACGTCTGCGCACGAAAGGTGTGCTCGACGAGTTCGCCCGGTCCTGTCGGCGAGTGTTGCTTGACCCCCGCGTCGCTTTTTCGGCCCTCGGGCTGTCGCTCGCGGTGCACCTGCTCTCGGCGTTGACCGTCTTCGTGGTTGCCCGGGGCATCGGCATTGAGGTCTCGCTTGGCCAGATGGTGGTTCTCGTTCCGCCGGTGATCCTGGTCGCGACCCTGCCCATCTCGGTGGCCGGTTGGGGCGTGCGGGAAGGTGCCATGATTTCGGCGTTGGGCTTCGCGGGGGTCGCCCCCGCCGACGCTCTAGCGGTCTCAGTCATCTTTGGCCTGGCGCTTATCGTGATTGCCCTGCCGGGCGGCGCCGTCTGGCTTATCAGTCTGCGTCGGCGCACCCGACCGGCCCCGCCGCCCACGGCGATGTCCAGGCCATGACCAATTTCGTCGACAACAGTCTGTCTCCACGCAAGACGCGAATTCGCGATCTCGCCGACCGGCTTGCGCGCGGTCGTGCCGGTTGGATTGCTAAAAATACCTATTATCACGAGCGGGACTGGGCCTACATGCGCTTCCTCGTACCGCCGGGGTTGCGTGTCCTCGATTTGGGCTGCGGCACCGGGCGGCTGCTCGCCGAACTATCCCCGTCCCGCGGCGTCGGTATCGATTTCAGCGCCGCGATGATCGAGGTCGCCCGCGAGGCCAATCCCGAGTTTGAATTCCATATCGGCGACATCGAAAACCCATCGGTTCTGGCTACGATCGAGGGCCCGTTCGACGCAGTGATTCTGGCCGATACGGTGGGCTCGCTCGACGATGTAGAAACCCTGCTCAAGATCCTTGGGCCGCTGGTCAGTCCCGAGACACGTCTGATCGTCTGCTACTACTCGCAAGTCTGGAACCCGCTGCTCCGCCTGGCCGAACTGCTCGGTGGCAAGATGCCCCAGGAACCGCAGAACTGGCTCTCCTCGGACGACATCGAGGGATTGCTCAAGCTCGCCGGCTTCGAATGTATCAAGCGCGAGTGGCGCCTGCTTCTGCCCCGCTTCCTGCTCGGGCTGGGGCCCCTGCTGAACAACACACTCGGCACCCTGCCAATGATCCGCCACGCCTGCCTGCGCAACTACCTGATCGCGCGCAGCACCGAAAACCAGCGGCGCAAAAACCTCTCCACAACAGTCGTTATCCCGTGCCGCAACGAGCGTGGCAACATCGAGCCGGCGGTCGCCCGGCTGCCCGCCTTCTGCGACGACATCGAGATCCTGTTCGTCGAAGGCCACAGCAAGGACGGTACGGCCGACGAAATCCGCCGCATCATCGCGGCTTATCCCGACCAGGACATCAAGCTCCTTGTCCAGGACGGGCGCGGCAAGGCCGACGCGGTGCATAAGGGTTTCGCGGCGGCGCGCGGCGATGTGCTCATGATCCTCGACGCCGACCTCACCGTACCGCCCGAGGACCTGCCCAAATTCTACGATGCGCTAACCAGCGGCAAGGGCGAGTTCATCAACGGTACGCGTCTCGTCTATCCCATGGAAAAGGGCGCCATGCGGGCGCTCAACACGCTCGGCAACCGCTATTTTGCCCACCTCTTCACCTGGCTGCTCAACCAGCGCTTCACCGATACCCTGTGCGGCACCAAGGTACTGACCCGCGAGAGTTACGCGAGGCTCGCCGCCAACCGGGCCTATTTCGGCGATTTCGACCCGTTTGGCGATTTCGACCTCATCTTCGGCGCGGTCAAGCTCAACCTCAAGGTGATCGAGGTCCCGATCCGCTATGCCGAGCGAACCTACGGCACGACCCAGATTTCGCGCTTTCGTCACGGTTTGCTGCTAATGCGCATGTGTCTGTTCGCGTTCTTCAAACTCAAGGCAATCTGAACGTGACGGTCAGCTATCTCCTGGGTTACCGGGATATCTGGCAAAAGAAACCGGTCTTGCGCGCTCTCTACGGCGATTATCACCGGCGCATGGCGGCCGCCTGCAGCCCAGGGCTAACCCTCGAGATCGGCGGCGGCGCGGGGCATCTGAAGGAGCTTCGCGAGGACGTATTGTCGAGCGACATCCAGCTCGCGCCCTGGCTCGATCTCGTGGCCGACGCGCAAGCGCTGCCCTTGGCCGATGCCAGTCTCGACAACATCGTCATGCTCGACGTCCTCCATCACGTCGAGCGCCCGCGGCGCTTTTTCGAAGAAGCGCAGCGGTGCTTGCGTCCCGGCGGGCGCATCGTCCTGCTCGAGCCGGCGATGACGCCGCTCAGTACCCTCCTTTACCGCTTTGGCCATCCCGAACCCGTCGATATGGCCGCCGACCCCCTGACCGACGAAAGCCCCACGCCGGAGCGCGATCCGTACGATGCGAACCAGGCAATCCCCACTCTGCTTTTCCGCCGCACCCCCAAACGCTTCGCACGCTTGTTCCCCGAGCTGGTGCTTCGCCGGGCCGACCTGCTCAGCCTGTTCGCTTTCCCGCTCTCCGGCGGATTTCGCCCCTGGAGCCTTGTCCCCGCCGCGCTGATCCCTCCGCTGCTTGCTCTAGAAAGCGCGCTGCTGCCATTGCTTGGGCCTCTCATGGCGTTTCGCTTGCTCGTCGTCATCGAGCGGCGCTGATCCCATGACCTTCGCGCCTTCCGCCGCACCCGCCCTCACCAACCGCCTCCTCTGGCTTGTTTTCGCCACCGCCCTCAGTATCCGCCTCGCCTATGTGTTGGGCCTCTATCTGGGCGTCGGGCCCGAAGCCCTGACCGCGAACGATTCGATCGCCTACAGCTCGGGCGCCGGCCTGATCCTCGATCAGGGCGTGGGGGCCTGGCAGGTCGACCTGATGCCGCTCTACATGTTGTTCCTGGCTGCGCATTACGCGATCCAGGGTACGGTGGACCCGTTGTTTCCCGTGCTCACCCAGTGCGCGCTCGATGCGCTCACCGCCGTCATGGTCGGGCTGATCGCCGGCCGTCTCGATCACAAATTAGCCTTGCCCGCAGGCTTGTTCGCGGCGCTGTGCCCTAGCCTAATCATTACAGCCGGGATCATCTACACCGACAGCCTGTTCCTATTTTTCGCCACCGCCGCCCTGTTTGGCGCGCAGCGCTGGTTGCAGCGCCCCGGCTGGGATTGGGCCGCTGTCCTGGGCCTTGCCCTCGGCCTTGCACTGCTTACCCGGGTCATGATGGCGCCCTGGGCGCTCGGCTTGCTAGTCGCACTTCCCCTCGGGGCGCTGATGCTCCGCCGCTTCGACTCGCGGGCACCGCTGCAGATGGGACTTGTCGCCCTCCTCTGCGCCGGCCTGCAAACGCCGGTGTTGGTGCGCAACGCCGTCGATTTCGACAGCTTTGGCCTGACCGCCCAAAGCGGCAGCCATGCGCTTTACTGGATCGCTCCGCTGGTGCGTGAAGCCGTGGACGGCACGCCCCAGGAGGAGGGCGCGGCTGAACTCCAGGAGCGATTCGATGCTACCGCAGCGGGGGCGGAAACTAATCCCTTCCGCCGCTCGAACGCGATGAGTGCGTATGCCCTCGACGAGCTGGGCCGATTCGGCCTCGGCGCTATCGCGAAGAGCTGGACGATCGGCGCGGCGATCAACCTGGGTGCGCCCGCTGTTATCCTCTCGCCGCCCATCACCGCCTTGCCGCGCACCGGCTTCTACGACACCCCGGGCGCCGGCAAGGGCGAAAAGATCGTCAATTTCCTGTTTGCCAACGACAACCCGGTTTACGCCTGGATCCTATTGGTCTCGCTCGTCGGCCTTGCACTCGCCCGCCTCGCCCAGCTTGGTGGCGTCGTCTCGTTGGCGCGTCGGGGCCGCGAGGTGCGCGTCGCCCTGCTCCTGCTGCTCGGCTGGGTCGCATTCATCCTGCTGATCAACGGGCCCATCGCCTCGGCCAAGTACCGCCTGCCCATCGAGCCGGCGATGGCTGTCTTCTTCGCGCAAGGCTTCCGGGTTTTCGTCGAGCGCTGGCGCGGCCGAGCACGCCCCATCTTCCGGCGCCGCTTCTGAGTTAGCCTTCGAGCAGCACGCGCAGGCCTGGTGGAAATTCCTCTTCCAGCCGCTCCGCCGGAAAGAACAGGAAATTGAAGACGTAACCCTCGCGCGGACATTTAGGCCCGTGATGGCGCGCCGGATCGAGCGCCGCGATCTGGCGCAGCCGGCCGTGCAGATAAAAATAGGCGCGCATATTGAATTCCCGCTCGATCCGCCCCAAGGCCTCGGTGATCGGCAGCTTGGTGTGGATCTCCTCGATCTCGACCAGCAGGGTCGGTCGATCGCGCGCGATAGTCTTGGCCGCTCCTTTGAGCATCTCGTATTCGAAGCCCTCGACGTCGATCTTGATGAAGCCGATGTCGGACAGACCCTCGTCGTCGAGCCGGCGGGTCTCGACCGCCACGGCGTCGAAGCTAGACGCCACCGCGTCCTCGCTCAGGCTCGCACGCTGGTTGGAATAGCCCTTGGCACCCCGCGGTATCCGGAGTGCCGCCTCACCGTTTTGGTCCGAGAGCGCAGCGGGAGAGACCGTCACCTTGCGCCCCATGGCGCGGACAAGCTGGCGATGGAGCTTGGGGTTGGGCTCGTACGCATAGACATGCCGCGCGGTGCGCCCCATCCAGGTCGAATAGACGCCCTTGTTGGCACCCGCATCGACCGCGTTGCGCGCGGGATCGACGAGGGCGGGCAGCAGATGGATTTCACGCTCGCCCCGCGCGCGTTCGCGGCGCGCCCGAAACCAGGCGTAAAGCCGGGGCGGCACGAGTACATCCTTGAGCTTTTCCTCGAAGGTGGAGGTCGGCTCCCAGCCGCGCGGCTTCACAGCGATGCCCTTCTGGCCGGCCGGGCCGCCAGCACGAAGCCCAGAGCCACGAACAGCACGAGCTGCCACCAGGCCGACCAGATGGAGAAATTAAAAAATGACGAGCACCAGAAAGCCGCCACCAACGCCAACCCCGCCGCGCCCGCTGTCCGGTCCTTCGCGGTCAGCGCGAGCAGGCGACGGCCCAGCAGCGCCAACGCACCAAGCAGCGCGAACGTGCCCAGAGCGCCAGTTTCGAGAAACATCTCGAGCAGCCAGTTGTGAGGGTGGCTGGGGATGAATTCCTGGTTGAACTGGGGAATCACGGCGCCCGCGCCCGGCAGGCGGCTCGCCATATGGATGCCGTGGCCGAACCACGGCGCCTCAAGCGCCCGGTCGCGGGCAAAACTCCAGATAGCCTGGCGGTGGGGATCGATCAACCCGGCGGGCGGCGCCAGGTCGACCGTGGCGATGACCGGCTCACCACTCTCGGCATCCCGCTCCGGTATCGCTGGAAGCTGTGCCAACGCGATGCAGACGACCGCCACCACCGCCGCGCCTAAGGCCGAGAGTAGGCCGCTGCGAAGCCGTCCGAGCCCCGGCGCGCCCAGGGCAAGCATGGCCACCCCAACCACCGCGCCTGCCGCAAGTCCGACCATCCCAGCCCGGCTGTCGACGGCCAGAACCAGCGCCACGCCGGCGGGCACCAGGGCGAGCCCTGCCCAGCGCCAGGCGCCGCCCAACCGCCAGCCTGCCCACAGCCAGATTGGCACGAGGCAGGCAACCGCCGAGCCATAACCCTTGAGCAGCTTCGCGGCTCGTACCTCCTCCCAGCCGAGACCGCGTACCAGACCGTAAACCGGCGAGTGGAGGTAGATGCCGATCAGCGCGACGGCAAGGCAGACCAGCCCGGCGCCGATCAGAGCTTGGAGCGCAAGGCGTTGGGCGCGCTCGTCCTGCCCAAGGAAAGCACCGAGCAGCGCACCACCCGCGATAAGCCCGATCATCCGCCCCCAGACGCCGAGCGAGCGGCCGATGTCCGCCGAGAGCAACGTGCTCACCAGCCAGCAGGCGAACAGAGCTATAACGGCCGCCCCAAGCGGTGTTCGCAATCCCCGGACGGCAAGGCGGACCGTCTCGATACGCTGGGGATGAAGCAAGACGATTATCAGGCCCACTGCCAGCACGATGCCGGACACCGCCCGGCCCGACGCCAACAGGGGCAATGCGGCCCCCGCCAACACCGCGGCACTCACGCCGAGCCAATACGAAAGCGGGTTCACACGTCCTCCGCCTTACGGACCAACAGCTTGATGCCGGGCTTGAACGCGAACCGCCGCTTGACCACCGAAAGGCCGTGCCGGGCGAGCAGACGGGCGAGGTTGCGCGGGCTGAAATAAAGGCAGTGCGACGGCGGATCGTACCCGTCCCATGCGGTCAGATCGCGCGGGCGACGCCAATGGCCGATGTCGGGTGTGGTCAGGAAAAGCACGGCGCCGGGCGCCATGACGGCGGCAATCGCCGCGATAAAACGGTTCACGTCCGGCGAATGCTCGATCACCTCCGAACAATAGACCGCATCAAACGGGGCGCCCTCGGGTTCGAAGCTCTCCGCCGTGGCCACGACGAAGCCGTTCTTGGAGAAATGTTCGCGGGCGTAGGCGATAGAGACCGGGTCGGGGTCGAGCCCGACCGCCTCGAAGCCCCGCTCGCGCACGGCCTCGGTCATAAAGCCGCCGTTGCAGCCGACATCGAGAAAACGCCCGCGTCTGCTCCGCGCCGCGAGCCAACCCGCGCGTCGCCGGCAGCGGCGCATCTTGGAATGGACCTTGCCGAAATAGCCCTCGGTCGCGCCACCATAGGCATCGTTATATATAGTGTCGACGGTGGCCGCGTCGGGCATGGGGTCGAGAAAAACCAGATCGCAGTCCGGGCAGCGGCGCAAACTGTGGCCGCCCTGCTCGAACCAGGGCTCGCCGCTGGCGCCGCACACCTGACAAATCGATCCGTCGCTCACCCGTCATTCCTCTCAAATAACGGGGCCCCGCAACCCCGCGCATCCGTGGTAGACGAGTGCGGCGCGCCCGACAAGAGGTTCGTAACGCGCGCGGTACGCTTCCCCATCTCGACAACAGCCACGAATTGAAGTCGAATGCGCCGTCATGAAGACTTACCAACCTTGCTGTGCGGCGGACCGCCTATGACGGGCCTGCGCGTTCCCTACGGCCAGAGTGTTCACGGCGAAGCCGAGATCGCGGCGGTCGTCGAGGTCTTGCGCAGCTCGACCCAGATGGGCGCGCGCACCGAGGCGTTCGAGGCCCGCGTGGCCAAGCTGTTCGCGAAGCGTTTCGGGTTAATGGTCAATTCCGGCAGTTCTGCGCTCTATCTCGCCGTCGAACTGCTCGATCTGCCCGAGGGCGCCGAGGTCATCACCCCGGCGCTGACCTTCGCCACCACCGTCGCACCCCTGGTCCGCGCCGGCCTGGTGCCCGCCTTCGTCGATGTCGAAGAGGGCACCTACAACATCGATGCCGGACGCATCGAGGCGATGATCACGCCCGCGACCCGCGCCCTCGTGGTGCCTAACCTGATCGGCAACCTACCCGACTGGGACGCGTTGCGCAGCCTCGCCGACGCACATGGCCTGGTTACCGTCGAGGATTCCGCCGACACGCTCGGTGCGACGCTCAACGGCACGAGCACGGGCACCCGCGCCGACCTTTCAGCGACTAGCTTCTACGGCTCACACATCATCAACTGCGCGGGCAACGGCGGACTGCTGGCGCTCGATGACCCCGAGCTCGCGCGCCGTGCCCGGCTGCTGCGTAGCTGGGGGCGGAGCTCGTCGGTAGTAGGCAAGGACGAGCACGAGACCATCGCGGCGCGCTTCGATATCGAACTCGACGGCATCGAGTACGACCGCAAGTTCGTCTTCGACGAGTTGGGCTTCAATCTCGAGCCCTCCGAAATCGGCGCCGCCTTCGGGCTGGTCCAGCTCGATGGGCTGGAGGCCAATATCAACGCGCGGCGCGCGAACTTCGCGGCCCATCTCGATTTCTTTGGCGGCTTCGAAGAGTATTTCATCCTGCCCCGCGAGCCCGACGGCGCGCGTACCGGCTGGCTCGCGTTTCCCCTGACGATTCGCGAGGGCGCACCGTTCACGCGGCGCGAATTTCAGATCCATCTCGAAGAGCGCAACATCCAGACCCGACCCGTCTTCACGGGCAACATCCTGCGCCAGCCCGGCTTCGCGAACATCGCCCGGAAGGAATCGCCCGACGGCTACCCACAAGCCGACTGCGTGATGCGGGGCGGCATCCTGCTCGGCTGCCACCAGGGGCTCGGCGCGAGCCAGATTGCCTGGCTGCACGAAACCGCGCACGGCTTCCTCGAAGCGAAGGGCTGACTATGGCAGGAGTGCTGGTAAGCGGCGCGGTGGGCTTCATCGGAAGCCACCTGGTTCGCAGGCTGGTGGGCGAGGGCGCGGCGGTCCACGCCCTGTTGCGCGAGGGCAGCGACGCAAGCTGCCTCGCCGAGCTCGGCGGCACGGTTACGCTCCATCGTCACGATGGCAGCACCGACGGGCTCACGGACATCCTGGCCGACGCCCGGCCCGAAACGGTTTATCACCTGGCCGCCCATTTCGTCGCCGAGCACCAGGCGGGCGACATTGTGCCGCTGATCGACTCAAACCTGCGCTTCGCCACCCAGCTCGCCGAAGCGGCTGTGGCCACGGGCGTGCACGACTTCGTCAATGTCGGCACTGCCTGGGAGCATTTTGAGGACGGCGACGACAACCCGGTCTGCCTCTACGCCGCGACCAAACACGCCCTCGAATCCATCCTTCGCTTCTACGTCGAGGCGCGGGGTCTACGCGTCGTGACGCTCAAGCTGTTCGACAGCTACGGACCAAAGGACCCGCGGCGCAAGCTGTTCAGCATCCTGCGCGAGGCCGCGGCCGAAGGCCAGCGGCTCGCCCTGTCGCCCGGCGCACAGCTCGTCGACATCGTCTATGTCGACGACATCATCGAGGCGCTGTTCGTTGCGACGCGCCGGCTCGCCGATGGCGAAGTCGAGGGCATGGAGCGCTATGCCGTCTCCTCGGGCAATCCGCTCCCGCTTCGCGAATTGGTCGAGACCTGGGCCCGGGTCACAGGCAAAGCGCTCGACATCGAGTGGGGCGGGCGCCCCTACCGCGCCCGCGAAGTCATGGTGCCGTGGCGGACCGGTGCACGGCTGCCCCGCTGGCGGCTCGCGGTCTCGCTCGAGGACGGCATTGCGCGCATGGAGGCCGAGCCTGTTTGAGATCCTGAAAACCGCGATCCCAGGCGTACGCGAGTTGCGCAGCGCCCCGCGTCCCGATTCCCGCGGCCGCTTCGTGAAAACCTTCCACGCCGACTCCTTTGCCGAGCACGGACTGGCGACGGGTTTTCGCGAACAGTACTACTCGATCTCCAACGCTGGCGTGCTGCGCGGCCTGCATTTCCAGACCCCGCCCGCCGATCACGCCAAACTTGTGTTCTGCACCGCGGGCGCCGTGCTCGACGTGGCGCTCGACTTGCGCCTTGGCTCGCCCGCCTATGGCCGTCACGTCGCGCTCACCCTCTCGGCCGAAAATACCGCGCAAATCTACATCCCGCCCGGTTGCGCCCACGGCTTCTGCGTTACCGAAGGACCGGCGACCCTGGTTTACGCGACCACCACCGAATACGCGCCCCGGCTTGATGCGGGCGTGCTCTGGAATTCGGCGGGCATTGACTGGCCCGTCGAGGCGCCGACCCTGTCCGAGCGCGACGCGGGCCTGCCATCGTTGGGCGACTTCGCAAGCCCGTTCACCTTCGAAGGCTGATCGTCGTCGCCAAGAGCCGAATTCGTCCGAAAACGCGTACGGCCGCGACTGCGGCCCGCCGCTTATGCGGCGCGCCCGCGCAGGCGCGGACCGCTAGGTCCGCTGCCGTGAGCGAGAAGAGCGAAGAGTGATTCCATTAGGAATAGGATCACGCTAGAGCGCTTCGTAGCGCTCGATCTGCGCCCGGGTAATAGCCGTGGCATCGTCACCGTCGGCCAGCGCGCGATACCACTCCGCGGTCCAGGCGAGAGCTTCCGAAATGGCCAATTTCGGGCGCCAGCCCAACGCCTGTTTTGCGGCGTCAGCATTGAGCGCGAGGACGCGTTTCTCCGCCGGCTGGGGCGCGGCATCGTGGCTCCAGCCCGTGGTCGAACCCAGCGCCTCCAGCATCCGTTCCGCGATTGCCCCAACGGGCAACCCGCCTTCGTCGTTGGGACCGAAATTAAGCGCCCGTGGCAGGGCGGCGCCCGCGCCCGCGGCCAGCCGCTCGGCGTAGGCCAGATAGCCCGCGAGCGGGTCGAGCACATGCTGCCACGGGCGCGTCGCTTCGGGGTAGCGCAGCACCGGCGCGCGGCCTGCCTCAACGGCGCGCCAGATATCGGGGATCAACCGGTCGGCGGCCCAGTCGCCGCCCCCGATCACGTTGCCTGCCCGCGCGCTCGCCACCGCCACGCCCGCTGCATCGAAATAACTTCGCGCCCAGGCGTTGGCCGCCATCTCGGCCGCCGCCTTCGAAGCGCTGTAGGGATCGTCGCCGCCCAGCGGATCAGCTTCCGTAAATGGCGCGCCGCTTTCCCGGTTGGCGTAGGCCTTGTCGCTGGTCACCACGAGCACCGCGCGCAGGTTTTCGCATCCGCGCAAGGCATCAAGCAAACGGGCGGTACCCATAACGTTGGCCGCAAAAGTCTCGAGCGGGCTTTCGTAGGAGCGGCGCACGACCGCCTGGGCGGCGAGGTGCAGCACAATCTCCGGGTCCGCCGCCTCGACCGCCGCGCCCACCGCACCCGCGTCGGCGAGATCGGCGATTCGCGATTCGAGGCCAAGCTGGACCTGCGAGAGGGCGAACAGGTTGGGCTTGGTCTCGGGCGCCAGCGCGAAGCCGGTCACCTGTGCGCCCAGGCGCTCGAGCCAGAACGCCATCCAGGCGCCCTTGAACCCCGTGTGGCCCGTGAGCAGGACCCGCTTGGCGCGCCAGAACCCCGGGTTCACGGCGCACTGCTTTTGGGTCGAGCGCGCCGGGTCGAGCGCGAGGCAGGCCTGCCCAGCAGGTAGGCGAGGCTGCCGCTGGCGCGTGCGGCGTCGCGCACCGCCTTTGTCGCCTGCCCGATCAAGGCGTAGCCCAGCGCCTTGGCGGCGAAGCCCAGCGCGTTGCCCAGCGCCACGGCCGGGCCCCCACCCGCACGCCCGTGCTTAGCCTCGACATAGAGCCGCGACCAGGCCATGTGGAAAAACTTCTCCCAATGGCTTGCCCAGCCGGCATGGATCGAGCCGCCGCCCAGATGCTCCGCTTGTGCGCCCGGCACCAGAACCAGAGAATAGCCCGCGGCGCGCAGGCGCAAGCAGAGGTCGTCGTCTTCGTAATAGAGAAAGATCGCGGGGTCGTAGCCGCCGGTCGCGCGCACCGCGCTCATGCGCAACACGAACACCGCGCCCGATAGAAAGCCCGCGCAAAGCGGACCCTCCGGGGCGGGTTCGCCGTCGCGGCGTGCATCTAAACGAGCGCGCTCGAACAGCCCAGTATCGTGGGATATCTCGAGCGAGCCATCGGGATTATAAATCGCCGGGCCCAGCATGGCGGCATCCGGATAGGCGTCAGCGGCGGCAATCAGCGCATCAAGCGCGCCCGCACGCAACACGGCGTCGGGGTTTATGACCAGCGCGAACTCGCTCGCCACTCGCTCCAGCCCCTGGTTGGCGCCGTTGCCGTAGCCCAGCCCGACCGGGTTGGCGATGAGTTCGGCCGCTGGCGCGTTCGCGCGCACTGCTGCAACGCAGCCGTCGCGGCTTGCGTTATCGACCACGACGATCGCCGTGGCCCGTGCCACGGAGGCGAGGCAGGGGCCGATAACATGACTGCTGTCGTGGGTTACCGCGACGACGCTGGTTCGCGCCCAGGCGTCGCCTCCCGCCATGGAGGCGCGCGCCGCCGGCGCCGCCGTCACTCCCAGACTTTCCATGGCGCTTTGCCGCTCACCCACAGCCGCTCGAGCAGCATCTTTTCGCGCAGCGTATCCATCGGTTGCCAGAAGCCACCGTGACTGTAGGCGGCGAGTTCGCCGCGCTCGGCCAGGCCGCGCAGCGGCTCCTGCTCCCATATCGTCGCATCATCCTCGATGGCATCGAGCGCGGCCGGCTCGAGCACGAAAAAGCCGCCATTGATCGCGCCGCCGGCGCCAGGCGCCTTCTCGACGAAGCGCGCAACCTTTCCGTCTTCGATCTCGGTCGCGCCGAAGCGCCCCGGCGGACGGACCACCGTGACCGTCGCAGCACAGCCTGCCTCGCGGTGGCGCGCCAGCAACGCCGCGATATCGACGTCACCGACCCCATCGCCGTAGGTCATGCAGAAACTCTCGCCCGGATCGAGATAGGGCGCCGCCCGCTTGAGCCGCCCCCCGGTCTGGGTCTCGGCACCGGTCTCGATCAAGGTCACCCGCCAGGGCTCGCTCGCGCTGTTGTGATAGGTGATTTCATTACTCGTCAGATCGACGGTTACGTCCGAGCGGTGGAGCACGTAGTTGGCAAAATACTCCTTGACCACATAGCCCTTGTAGCCGAGGCAGACGACGAAGTCGCAGACCCCGTAATGGGCATAGAGCTTCATGATGTGCCACAGGATCGGCTGACCGCCGATCTCGATCATCGGTTTCGGCCGGAGGTGGGATTCTTCCGCAATGCGACTGCCGACGCCGCCGGCAAGAATGACGGTTTTCACGCTGTGGGCTCCGCTTGTTCGCGCAACGCTGTGATGCGGAGCCTAGCCTAAAGCGGCAGCGAAGGCGAGCCGGCGGCCTGCCCCGCAAACGCGCCGTGACCCCGAGGGCGCGAGCGGCTATAAGCTGGACGGGTGATGTTCTGGGCGGCGGTCAGCGGTGTTGCGGCAGGCGTCGTCGTGGTCTCGGCGGCGGGCACGGCGTTGCTCTGCCGCGCCCTTCGCCAACGCGCCATCCTCGACCATCCCAACGAGCGCTCGAGCCACAGCGTCCCAACACCGCGCGGCGCGGGCCTCGCCGTCGTCGGCGCGCTGCTCGCGGGCTGGCTCGCACTCGCATTGATTTATGCCGGCGGCGGGCTGTGGCTTATCCTGGGCGCTGGCGCAGCTCTCGCGGCCTTCTCCTGGCTCGACGATCTGCGGACCTTAAGCGTCGGGCCCCGCCTCGCAGTGCAGGCCGGCGCCATCGCCGCCGGGCTGTTCAGCCTCAGCCCCGATGCCCTGGTCTTCCAGGGCACCCTGCCGCTCGTCCTCGACCGGTTGCTCGCGGGCCTGCTCTGGCTGTGGTTCGTCAATCTCTACAACTTCATGGACGGTATCGACGGTATCACCGGGGTCGAGACCGCGACAATCGCGGGCGGCATGGTCGTGCTCGGCGCCGCCATCGGTACGACGCCTATCCTCGCCGGATTTGCCCTGATCGCGCTGGCCGCCGGTGCCGCCTTCCTGCCCTGGAATTGGCACCCGGCGCGGATTTTTCTGGGCGATGTGGGCAGTGTACCGCTCGGCTTTCTCATGGGTTGGCTGTTGCTCGCGCTAGCCGCAAGCGGCCAGTGGCCGGCGGCGTTGATCTTGCCGGCCTATTACCTAGGCGACGCAACCCTGACCCTGGCACAGCGCGCCGCTCGCGGCGACGCGGTCTGGCGAGCACACCGCGAACACGCCTACCAGCGCAGCGTCCAGGGCGGACGGAGCCACGACGCTACGGTCACGCTCATCGGCATCGCCAATCTGGGCCTCGTCGGGCTGGCCTGCGCGAGCGTGCTGTGGCCGGGCGCAACCTTGCCCGCGTTGGGCGCGGCGGTGGTGTTGACCGGCGCTCTATTATGGTATCTTCCTCGCCCGATGACGCGGTCGAGTGATGACTGACAAACGCGCGGATTTCCGCATCAAACGCAACTACCTGGTGATCGTCCACGACCTCGTGATGGCGGCCGCCTCCTTTCTCGCCGCGCTGATCCTGCGCCGCGGGTTTTACGATTTCCAGCCCGAAACCTTCACCTCCACGCTGTGGGGCTTAGCGCTATTCACCGGGGTTTGCGCCCTCGTCTTCCTGCGCTTGCGGGTCTATCGCGGGGTCTGGCAATACGCTTCGGTGACCGACCTGATCCAGGTCACCAAGGCGGTCTCGCTCGCGATCCTGGTTTTCCTGCCGCTGCTCTTCATCGTTACCCGGCTCGAGGCCTTTCCGCGCTCGGCCCTAGTCATCAACTGGTTCGTCCTGCTCGCCCTGATGGGGGGCGCCCGGTTCGCCTACCGGCTCGCCCGCTACCGCAACCTGGGCGGTGCGTTCGATGCCGCGGCACGCAGCGCTCGCATCCCGGTCCTGCTCGCCGGCGCGGGCGATGGCGCCGAGGCCTTCATCCGCGAGATGGCACGCAATCCAAACGCAAATTATCGGGTGCTCGGCCTGCTCGACGACGACCGCCACAAGGTTGGGCGCGATATTCACGGCCTGCGCGTGTTTGGCCGGCTTGCCGATCTGTCCGAGGTCGTGGCCAAGCTCAAGCGCCGAGGCGAACGGGCTCAGCGCCTGATCGTCACCGACGACCGGATTACGGGCGAGCCTCTGACCCGGCTGCTCGAGAGGGCCGACGAGCTCGGCCTCACACTGGCCCGGTTACCCAAGCTCACCGATTTTCGTCACGGCGAGGCACCCATCGAGGCGCGGCCCGTCGCCATCGCGGATCTGTTGGGCCGGCCCCAGGCGGCGCTCGACCGCGCGGGGATGCGTGCCCTGATCGAAGGCAAGCGGGTGCTGATCACGGGGGCGGGCGGGTCGATCGGCGGCGAGCTGTCCCGCCAGGCCGCGGGCTATGCGCCGGACCGGCTAATCCTGCTCGACAACGCCGAGCACGCGCTCTACCAGATCGACATGGAAATCGCGACCTGCCATCCAGAGCTGTCGCGCGAAACCATCCTGGGCGATGTGCGCGACCGGGCTCGGATCGATCAGGTCCTGGCCCGCGAGCGCCCCGAGCTGGTCTTTCACGCCGCCGCCTTCAAGCACGTCCCCATGGTCGAAGCCAATCCGAACGAGGGCGTGCTGACCAACATCGCGGGCACCCGCAACCTGGCCGAGGCCTGCCGCGATGGCGGCGTCGGGGCGATGGTGCTGATTTCGACCGACAAGGCAGTCAATCCGTCGAGCGTGATGGGCGCGACCAAGCGGGTTGCCGAACTTTATTGCCACGCCCTGGACGCGAATCGCGACGAGGACGGCTGCCACTTTATCACCGTGCGCTTCGGCAACGTGCTGGGCTCGACCGGCTCGGTGGTGCCCCTGTTCCAGCGCCAGATTGCCGCCGGTGGGCCGCTCACCGTGACCGATCCCGAGGTGACGCGCTACTTCATGACCATCCGCGAGGCGGTCGAACTGGTGCTCCAGGCCTCGGTGCTGGGCGTGCACGAGCCCTCGGGCAGCAAGGGCGTCTATGTCCTCGACATGGGCAAGCCCGTGCTCATCGCCGATCTCGCACGCCAACTGATCTGCCTCGCCGGCCTCAAGCCCGACCTCGACATCATGATCGATTATGTCGGCCTGCGGCCCGGCGAAAAACTGACCGAGGAACTGTTCTACGACGGTGAGCCGCGCCTGCCGACTACCCAGCCCGGCCTGATGTGCGCGGCCACGCGGCCCGCCGAGTTTGCCCTCCTGACCGACACCATCGATCGCCTCGAGGCGGCGGCGCGCGCCCGGCGCACGGTGGAGGCGCTAACCCTTCTGCGTGTCCTCGTGCCCGAATACGTCACCCCTCCGCCTCAGGTAAACGATCGCCTCGAAGCCGCTCCGTAACCTATTCCCGCCAACCCCGTTCCCGTTCATAAGGAAATTGCCGATCATGTCCGAGCCGTCCGCCCTTCGCTCCGTCCGCCGCGCCCTGATATCGGTGTCCGATAAGACTGGTATTGCCGAGCTCGGCCGCTTTCTCGCCAAGCACGGCGTCGAGGTACTGTCCACGGGCGGTTCGGCCAAGGCGCTCGGCGAGGCCGGTATCGACGTGATCGAGGTCTCGCGTCACACCGGCTTTCCCGAGATCATGAACGGGCGTGTGAAAACGCTGCACCCGATGATTCATGGCGGTATTCTCGCCAACCGCGACGATAACGCGCACATGGACGCGCTAGAGCAACACGGCATCGCGCCGATCGACCTCGTGGTGGTCAACCTCTACCCCTTCGAGCAAACCGTCCGTGCGGGCGCGGGCTTCGACGACTGTATCGAAAACATCGATATCGGCGGCCCCACCCTGATCCGCGCCGCGGCCAAGAACCACGGCTCCGTCGCGGTCGTCACCGATCCGGAGGATTACGCCCGGGTGATGGACGACATGCACCACAACGACGGTGCCACGGGCGGCGAGTTGCGCCGCGGGCTTGCCGCGGCGGCATATGCCCACACGGCCGCCTACGACGCCGCAATCGCCGCCTGGTTCCCCCGCCAGCAGGACGAGGCCTACCCCGATCGATTGTTCGTCTCGGCCGAGCGCCGCCAACTCTTGCGCTACGGCGAGAATCCCCATCAGAGCGCTGCCTTTTATGCCACCACTGCGCCGCGCGCCGGCGTCGCTACGGCGCGCCAGCTCCAGGGCAAGGAACTCAGTTACAACAATCTCAACGACACCGATGCCGCTTTCGAGCTGGTCGCCGAATTCACCGCCGAGCCGGCCGTAGCGATTATCAAGCACGCCAACCCCTGCGGCACGGCCCTGGGCGCGAGCCTCGCCGACGCTTACCAGAGAGCGCTCGCCTGCGACCCGGTGAGCGCGTTCGGCGGCGTGATCGCGCTCAACCGGGCGCTCGACGGCGAGACGGCGAGCCTGATTGCCGAGCTCTTCGCCGAGGTAGTGATCGCGCCGGACGCCGACGCCGACGCCCGCGCCGTGCTCGCGGATAAGAAAAACCTGCGCCTGCTGGTAACCGGCGCGATGCCCGATGCGGGCGAGCGATCTCCCACGCTGCGCGCGCTGGCAGGCGGCTATCTGCTGCAGGACCGCGACGGCGCCGTGGTCGACGAGGACGGGCTGCACACCGTCACCAAACGCAAACCCGACGAGGCCGAGATGACCGACCTTCGCTTCGCCTTCACCCTTGCGAAGCACGTCAAGTCGAACGCCATCGTCTACGTCAAAGACCGGGCGAGCGTGGGTGTCGGCGCGGGCCAGATGAGCCGCGTCGATTCCGCCCGCATCGCGGCACAAAAGGCCGCCGAGGCGCAAGCAGCAGCGGGCGAGAGCGAGAGCCGTACCGCCGGCTCGGTAGTGGCGTCCGACGCCTTCTTTCCCTTCGCCGACGGCCTGCTCGTAACCATCGAGGCGGGCGCGAAGGCGGTGATCCAACCGGGCGGTTCGGTCCGCGACGACGAGGTCATCGCCGCGGCCGACGAGGCGGGCATCGCCATGGTGTTCACCGGCATGCGCCACTTTCGCCACTGAGCGGAGTGACGCGGATGCAAAAACCCGTCGCCGCCTTCCTGATTGGATGCTTTCTTCTCGCAGGCTCCGCGCGGGCTGGCTTCGACGAGGGGCTGGCCGCCTACAACGAGGGCCGCTTCTAGATAGCGGTCGACGAATTCATCCCACTCGGCGGAGAGGGCGACGCCTGGGCCCGGTTCTATCTCGGCCATATTTTTTACTTCGGCTACGGCCGCGAGGCCTACCCGAACGGCGCCGCCAACCTCTATTTCGAAGCGGCCGAGCGGGCTCACGCTGGCGCCTAATACAGTCTGGGCCGATTACTCTTCAATGGCGAAGGCGTGGCCGAGCGTGGCCTTATCCGGGTTACCCATTTGGATCCGCCGGGCCGCCCAGCAGGGCCTGCCCGAAGCCCGGTTTAATTATGCGCTGCTGTTCCGCAACGGGACCGTCGTGCCGCTGGACCTGGGCGAAGCCCATTTCTGGTGTCTGCTCGCCGAGAGCACCGTCGGACAAGCGGACGGCGAGCTGGCGGCCTTGCTCAGGCCGCCCTGTGCCGAGATTGCGCTCCGGCTCGATCCCAAGACCCGCTTCGAGGCCGAGGAGCGCAGCTGGCTGTGGCAACGCCAGCTCGAAAACCCGGCGATCTGGCCAACCCGGGCCATACCCTGACCGCTGCGCGGCGGCGTCAGCGTACGATCAGGCTGCGAATCTGGCGATTTGCTACCACGAGTATGGAGAGGTCAGGCGCCGAGCCCGTCTTGACGTCTTCGAGCAAGTCCGTCGCGCTTTCGAACAGAAGCCAGTTCTCATCGATCCAGCGCTCGATCGCCGCAACGCCCGATTCGCCTGCCGCCGTCGTGAGCACGGACGCAGTGAGCGCGGTCTGCTGGGAATAAAGGTCGTCGACGATGGCATTGACCGCCCGGCGTTGCCAATGGCTCCGTGTCAGCAGCTCCTCGGCGTAGGTGCGTAGCCAGTCGAAGCCAAACCGCACGCCGATCTCAAAATAGGTCCCGGCGACAGCCTCGAGATTGAGATCAAACCCTTTTGCGACATCTACGATGCCGCAGGCGGGGATCAGGCCGTCGACGGCCGCGACGCGGCGCGCTAGGGCTTCGGGCACGCCGGCGCCGGTCAGGCGGGTTTTGACCATCTCGACCAGCGACATCTCTTCTTCGGCAAAGATGGTTTCGAAGTTCTCGGCGATCACGCGCACGCCGGGCGCGTACTCCTCGATGGTTTCAGCAATATCAAGCGGCTGCGGCCGGTTGCGCAGGAACCACAGATTGCCGTGCTCGACCAGCCGGTGGGCGATGGCGAGCATCTCGATCTGGACAGGGGTGGGCACCGCGTTGTCGAGCGCCTCGATCTCGCCCCAGAACCCACGCATGTCGAACACCTGACGGGCCGCCGCGTAGGTCCGCGCGATATCGCTGACGTGACGCCCGGTCTCCTCCGAGAGCCAGTGAACGAAGGCCGGCCCCGCCCGATTGACCAGGCTATTCGCCACCGAGGTCGCAATGATCTCCCGGCGCAGGCGGTGCTCGCCGATATTGTCGCCATAACGCTCGCGCATGGGCTCGGGAAAATAGCGCATCAGGTCTTCGATCAAATAGGCGTCTTCGGGCACGTCCGAATCGCACAGCCGGGCGAACAGGTCGTTCTTGGCGTAGGCCAGCAGCACTGCGATCTCAGGACGGGTCAGGCCGCTACCCGATTTGCTCCGTTCCGCCAGCTCTTCGTCGTTGGGTAGAAACTCGACCGCGCGATCGAGCAGGCCGGACTTTTCGAGCATGCGCATGAGCCGGGCATGATATTCGAGGTGCGCAGAGGCTTGGGCCTCGGCAATTCCGATCGCCTGGGTCTGCAGGTAATTGTCGCGCACCACCAGTTCGCCAACCTCGTCGGTCATGGCGCGGAGCAGCGCATCGCGCTGCTTGAGCGTGAGATCGCCGGCCGCCACCACCTGGTCGAGAGTGATTTTGATATTGACCTCGTGGTCCGAACAGTCGACCCCCGCTGAATTGTCGATGGCGTCAGTGTTGATGTGCCCGCCCCGGGCCGCATACTCGATACGCGCCCGCTGGGTCAGGCTCAGGTTGGCGCCCTCGCCCACGACCCGGGCACCAAGCTCGCGGGCGTCCACGCGCAAGCCGTCGTTGACGCGGTCACCGACCTCCGCGTGGCCTTCGTCGCTCGCCTTGACGAAGGTGCCTATACCGCCCAGCCAGAGCAGATCGACCTCGGTGCGCAACAGCGCGCGGATCAACTCGCCGGGCGTGAGGCGGTCGGCGCTCAGCCCGAAGCGCTCCTTGACCTCCGCGCTGAGAGTCACCGATTTCGCGCTGCGCTCGAACACGCCACCGCCCTTGGACAGGGTCTTGGTCTTGTAGTCGGCCCAGCTCGACCGGGGCAGCCCGAATAACCGCTTGCGCTCGGCAAAGCTCTCCGCCGGGTCGGGATCGGGGTCGAGAAAGATATGCATATGGTCGAACGCGGCGAGCAGCTTGGTGTGGCGCGAGAGCAGCATGCCGTTGCCGAACACGTCGCCCATCATGCCGCCGATGCCGACCACGGTGAAATCCGTCTTCTGGATATCGGTGCCGAGCCCGCGGAAATGCCGCTTGACCGACTCCCATGCGCCGCGCGCCGTAATCCCCATCTTCTTGTGGTCGTAGCCGGTAGCACCCCCTGAGGCGAAGGCGTCGCCCAGCCAGAAGCCGCGCCCCGTCGAGATTTCGTTGGCGATGTCCGAGAAGGTCGCCGTGCCCTTGTCGGCGGCAACCACGAGATAGGAATCGTCGCCGTCGTAGCGCACCAGGTCCGGCGGCGGCACCAGCGCGCCCTCGACCAGGTTGTCGGTGAGGTCGAGCAGGCCGTCGATCAGCACGCGGTAGCACGCAATGCCTTCCTCCTGCTGGGTGTCGCGCCCGGCCCCGGCGGGCATCTGTTTACACACAAAGCCGCCCTTTGCGCCGACCGGCACGATGACCGCGTTCTTGACCATCTGGGCCTTCATCAGGCCCAGGATCTCGGTGCGAAAATCCTCCCGCCGGTCCGACCAGCGAATGCCACCGCGTGCCACCAGGCCGCCGCGCAGATGGATGCCCTCCATGCGCGGGGAATAGACGAAGACCTCAACATGGGGTCTGGGCAGGGGCAGCTCGTCCAGCGCCTGGCTGTCGAGTTTGAACGAAATATAGGGCTTTAGCCCGCCGCCCGCGGCCGGTTGGAAATAGTTGGTCCGCAGCGTCGCTTCGATGGCCGCGAGGTAGTGGCGCAGGATGCGGTCCTCGTCGAGACTGGCGACTGCATCGAGCCCGTCGTTGATCTCGGCGATCAGCTCGTTGGCCGCCTGTTTGTTCTCGTTGCCCGCGCGCGCCGGGTCGAGGCGCGCCGTGAACAGCTCGACCAGGGCGCGCGCGAGATCCGCGTTGGCCGCCAGGGTTTGCTCCATATAGTCCTGGCTGAAGGTCACGCCAGCCTGGCGGAGATATTTGCAGTAGGCACGCAGGATCACGACCTCGCGCCAGGTCAGCCCGGCCTCGAGCACGAGCCGGTTAAAGCCGTCGTCTTCGATCTCGCCGGTCCAGACCTGGGCGAAGGTGTCGTGGAATTTCTGTTTCACCGCGAGCAGGTCGATTTCCTTAACCTCGCGCGTGACCAGGTTGAAATCGTGCATCCAGACGGTGACACCCTCGACGGTCTGGACCTCGTAGGGCCGCTCGCCCAGCATGAGCAAGCCCATATGCTCGAGCGGCGGCAGGATGTCGGACAGCGGCACGGGGTCACCAATCCGGTAGAGTTTGAATTTCAGCAGGCCGGGCGCCTGGTCGACCGGGCAGTACAGGTTCATGGCGAAGCCCAAGCCACCGCGGTCGCCGATGCTCTCGATCTTCTCGATGTCGAGCACCGCGATCTGGGCGTCGAAGTCCTCGCGATAGGCAGTCGGAAACGCGTTGCGGAAACGGTTGAGCGAGGCCACGCCCCGCTCCTCGCCGTGGTGCTCGATCAGGCAGTGGCGCAGCGCATCGTCCCAGGTCTGCACGGCGGCGACGAGGCGCGCCTCGACGTCCGCGGTATCGATGTCCGGGATCGCGCCGGGCGTTGTCTGGATGATGAAGTGGATGCGCGCCAGCGGTTCGTCGGAGAGCTGGGTCGTGAACGAGGAGCGGCTGCCCGCAAAGGCCGCCTCCAGGATCGCCTCCATGCGTAGGCGTAGGTCGGTATTGAAACGGTCGCGCGGCACATAAACCAGGCAGGAGACGAAGCGCTCGTAGGCATCGCGCCGGGCGAACAGGCGGGTCCGCTGACGCTCCTGGAGATGCAGGATCGCGAGGCTCATCTCGAACAGCTCGTCGCTCGAGATCTGGAACAATTCGTCCCGCGGGAAGCGCTCTAGAATATTGAGCAACGCCTTGCCGTCATGACCGCCCGGCACGAAGCCGGCGCGATCGATGGTCCGGCTGACCCGGCGGCGCAGCAGGGGAATGTCCATCGGCGAGCGGTTATAGGCGGCGGAGGTGAACAGGCCAACAAAGCGGCGCTCGCCCTTGACCCGGCCCGCCTCGTCGAAGGTCTTGACGCAGACGATGTCCATATGGACCGGGCGATGGACGCTCGCAACCGAGTTCGACTTATTAATCATCAGGATGCGCGGTGCGTGCACGAAGCTGCTGACCTCGGGCGGCAGGGCGCCGTCGCCGGTCTGGCTGGTGATCGAATCCACCGCTTCGTGGCGCAGCAAACCGAGGCCGCTGTCCTTGACCACCCGGTAGCCGATCTCGCCCGCCTTCTGGGTCAACGCGTACTCGCGAAAGCCCAGAAACGTGAAGTGATTGTCGAGCAACCAGTCGAGAAAGGCGATCACCTCCTCGACCTGGTCTGCCGGTAGGTCGGGCGCGTGCTCGGTGAACCGCTCAGTGGTCTCGCGCAGCTTCGCCGTCATCTCCTTCCAGTCGTCGACCACCGTGCGCACGTCGGCAAGCATGTGCTCCAGCGCGCCCGTCAGCTCGTCCAGATAAGCGTCCGCCGTGTGTTGGTCGACCTCTATATGGATCAGGGATTCGCACCGCGCGCCCTCCGCCCCGCCGTTGGTCTCGGCGATCCCGGTCAAGCGGTCGTCGCCGTCGCGCGTTACGCCGAACACCGGGTGGATGATCAAATGAACCATCAGGTCGTGGCGGTTGAGCTCGGCGCTTACCGAATCGACCAGGAACGGCATGTCGTCGTTAACCACCTCGACGATGGTGTGGTCCGACTGCCAGCCGTGACCTTCCAGGGTCGGGTTGTAGACCCGTACCTTGGGCTGCCTGCCCCGGCGTGTTTGCGCGAAGTTCCAGTGCGAGAGCGCAGCTCCGTAGAGGTCGCCTGCGCTGCGATCGGCCAGATCCTCCGGCGGCACAGTCTCGTAATAACGGCGCACGAAGCGCTCGGCCTCGTCCCAGCGATCCTGCGCCAAGCGATCGTGCAACAGGCCGACGACGAGCTCGACGAGCTCGACCTTTTGCTCCCGTGCCCTGGTCAGCATGGCAATTCCTGCAGCCGCGTTCCGCCTGGCGGCGGAGCTCTATTACCCTGATCGCAACCTATGGGAAACACAGTGCCATTAAAAGGACCGAAGCGCTTCCGGCGGGGATTGCGGTTTTTTGGTGACGCGGCACGGATTTCCTGTGATAGGCTCTCCACTAGATCCATGCTAGGGTCCAATAAATGGCGTCCACAGCGGTACCGCTGCTTGGCGTAAGGCAGCGACGAACATGTCAAGTTTGCCAGTGAAAAATTGAAGTTGACAAGGGAGAGCAGCACCATGTCCAAAGCAGTTGTAAGCGATTCCAAGACCAAGGAATATCTCACCCGCTATATGGAAGGCGTCGAGAAGCGCAATCCGGGCGAGCCCGAGTTTCACCAGGCGGTCTACGAAGCGGCGGTGAGCATTTTCCCGTATATCGCCGACAAGCCCAAATATCACGAGAACCAGATCCTCGAGCGCATGGCCGAGCCCGAGCGCGTCATCTACTTCCGGGTACCCTGGACCGATGACAAGGGCCGCGTGCGCACCAACCGCGGTTTCCGCGTCCAGTTCAACAGCGCGATCGGGCCCTACAAGGGCGGTGTGCGCTTCCACCCGAGCGTCAACCTGAGCATCCTGAAGTTCCTCGGCTACGAGCAGACCTTCAAGAACAGCCTGACCGGCCTGCCCATGGGCGGCGGCAAGGGCGGCGCCAACTTCAATCCGAAGGGCAAGTCCGACAACGAGGTCATGCGCTTCTGCCAGTCCTTCATTACCGAACTCTACCGCCATATCGGCGAGGACACGGACATTCCCGCGGGCGATATCGGCGTCGGCGGCCGTGAGATCGGCTACATGTTTGGCCAGTACAAGCGCATCACCAACCGCTTCGTCGGCGTGCTGACAGGCAAGGGCCTCGAGTTCGGCGGCTCGAAGATGCGGACCGAGGCGACTGGCTACGGCGCCATGTTCTTCCTGCGCAACATGCTCGTTCATGCCGGCGACGGCATGGACGGCAAGCGGATCTCGATCTCGGGCTCGGGCAACGTCGCGACCCACGCGGCGGAGAAGGCCCTCCAGCTCGGCGCCAAGCCGCTCACGCTGTCCGATTCGGGTGGCTTCATCCATTGCGCCGACGGCCTCTCCCAGGAGCAGATCGACTGGGTCAAGGAGCTCAAGGGCGTGCGCCGGGGCCGAATCTCGGAGGCGGCCGACGAGTTCAACAACATCGAGTTCCACGAGGGCAAGCGGCCCTGGGGCGTCGAAGTCGACTGCGCGATGCCGTCGGCGACCCAGAACGAGGTCAACGCCGAGGACGCAGCGACGCTGATCAAGAACGGCGCCAAGGCCGTCGCTGAAGCCGCCAACATGCCCTGCGAACAGGGTGCGGTCGACGCCTTTGTCGAGGGCGACGTGATGTTCGGCCCGGCCAAGGCGGTCAACGCCGGCGGCGTCGGGGTCTCCGGCCTCGAGATGAGCCAGAACAGCGCCCGCATCGCGTGGGACACGGATCACTTGCGCACCCTGCTCGAGAACATGATGCGCGACATCCACGACAGTTGCGTCGAATACGGTACCCAGAAGACCGGCCCGGTGAACTATCTCGGCGGCGCCAACATCGCTGGCTTCATCAAGGTCGCCGACGCCATGCTGTCCTACGGCCACGTCTAGGCGCCGGCGCCCCTGATCGGGCCCATCGCACCGACCTTCGAGGGCGCCGGCGGGAGACCGCCCGGCGCCCTCGTTTCTTTTGGAACACCGCCATGATCGTCGTCTTTGGATCGGTCAATATCGACTTCATCGTCTCTCTCAAAAGCCTGCCACACCCGGGCGAAACCGTGCTCGGCTAGGGCTATCGCCCCCTTGCCCGGCAGCAAGGGGGCGAACCAGGCCGCGGCGGCGGCCAAGGCGGGTGCGCGGGTCCGCTTCGCCAGCGCCGTGGGCCTCAACATGTTCGCCGATCTGGCGTTGGACGCACTCAAGGTCCACCAGCGTCGACACGAGCGCCGTGCACCGCATCGAGGCTGCGGCCGCGGGCGCCGCCTTCATCTGCGTCGATGACGCGGGCGAAAACTAGATCGCGGTCGCCGCCGGCGCCAACAATTGAGGCCCGCGCCGAACAGGTGCCCGGCGACTGGCTTAACCCCGAGACCACCTTGCTGCTTCAGATGGAGCTCCCCGCGGCCCAAAGCTGGCGCCTGGCCGAACGGGCCCATGCCCGGGGTGCGCGGGTGCTGCTCAACTTGGCTCCGGCGCGGCCCGTCCCGGACGGTGTGCTCGACAATCTCGACGCGCTGAGCGTCAACGAGGTCGAGGCGCTGACCCTTGCCCGCGACTGGGGCGTCGATACGGGGGGGTGCCGGCGCCGGCCTGGCCGAAGCGTTGCGTTATGCCAGTGTCGTGGGCGGCCTCGCCTGCGAGGGCGAGGGCGCCGCGTCGGAGAGCGCCTGGCTGGCGAACACCGCGTAGGGCGCGCAGCGGATCGAATCGCCCCCCGCCACAGCGACCATGTAATGAAACGCCGGGATCGGCCGGCCGAGGCAGGCCAGCGCGGTGGCCTGAACCGAATGGGTATGCACGATCGCGCCCACATCGGGCCGCGCGGCGTAATCAGGAAGCCTCGCCCCGGATCCGAGCCGCGCGCTAACATTGCCCGAGGCGCCTTGATTGATCCCAAGCCCGTTCATCCGCCGTGCCGCGGCGGCAATCTGTTTGCGCAACCCCGGCTCAGCCATGCCCCGCCGCCTTTTCCGGATAAAGCGCAGCGAGGCCGTCCGCGTTCGCGGCGCAAACTCCCCGCTCGGTTACCAGCGCGCTCACCAGACGCGCGGGCGTCACATCGAAGGCAGGATTTGCCACCACCGTGCCCTCAGGCGCGATAAAGACCTGCGTCATGCCGCCATCGGCGGTCCGCCCGGCCACGTTGAGCACTTCCGCCTCGCTTCGTTCCTCGATCGGGATTTCCGTCAGCCCGTCGGTGACGGTCCAGTCGATGCTCGGTCCCGGCAGGCAGACATAGAACGGCACGCCGCAGTCGTTTGCCGCCAGCGCCTTGAGATAAGTGCCGATCTTGTTGCACACGTCACCTGTGGCCGTGGTGCGGTCCGTGCCGACGAAGCAGAGATCGACCGCGCCCCGTTGCATCAGGTGGCCGCCCGCGCTGTCCACGATCACCGTGTGGGGCACGCCGTGCTGCCCCAGCTCCCACGCGGTCAAGGCCGCGCCCTGGTTGCGCGGGCGGGTCTCGTCGACCCAGACGTGGACGTCGATGCCTTTGTTAAACGCCTTGTAGACGGGGCTGAGCGCCGTGCCCCAATCGACCGTCGCAAGCCAGCCGGCATTGCAGTGGGTGAGCAGGTTGACCGGGCCGTCGTTTGCTTTGGCCGCACGCGCCTGCTCGATCAGGCCCAGCCCATGATCGCCGATCGCTTCGCAGATCGCCACGTCCTCGTCGGCAATCTCGCCCGCGCGCCGCCACGCCGCATCACCGCGCCACGCCACTTCGGTATTGCGCAACACGCTCGCCATCTCATCCAGCGCCCAACGCAAATTGACCGCCGTGGGCCGGGTCTCGATCAGTATCGCATACGCGGTCTCGATGGCTTCATCCGAGGCGTCGGCTTCCATGGCGAGTGCCATACCATAGGCCGCCGCGGCGCCTATCAGCGGCGCGCCGCGCACCCGCATGGTGGCGATAGCCTTGGCCGCATCCGCGACACCGTCGAGGCGGCGGATGACAAGCGCGTGGGGCAGCGCCGCCTGGTCGATAATTTCGACCGCCCGGCCCTCTTCCGCCGGCCAGATCGTGCGCATGGCAACGCCGTCGACCTTCACGAACTTCCCCCATCTCCCGCGACGTGCGGGCGCGCTCAGGATAACCCAAGCCGGAGGCCGGGCAAGCGGCGTGCTCGTTTACGTTTTTTTAGGCGCACGTGGAGAAACCGCCATCGATTAGCGGGGGGGGGCTTGCTGATCTTGAATGCTACTCCCATGAAACTCGCCTGGCCCGAACCCGGCACCCACCACACCGAAGCCGCGCACCCTGCGCTCGCGCGCCTTGCCGCACAGTCGTCGGCCCGCGGGCGGCACAAATGCCCTAGCTGTCGCCTGTTCTGCCTCGATCACGCGTCGCTCGAGTGCTGCTGCGCCTGCTCCACCGTCTACCCCCGAGGCGCCCCGGCGGATGTCGGCCGAGGCCGATAGCCACCCCATCGAGCCCGGCATTGCACCGCTGGTATTCGAATTTTACGCGCTCCGGCTGTGCCTGCCCTGCTGGTCTTGTGAGGGCCATGCCGACGAAGCGGGTACGCTCACCCGCCTGCCGCGCGTGTGGTTTCATTACCACGATATTGTCTATCTCGGGTTGATCGCCTATTGCCTGTTCGAGCTTCGCCGCGCCCGCGCCCGCGGTCGGCCCTGGCAGGTCCGGGTCGGACTCAGCGCCGCCGACGGCGGAGATGCATTATTTTCCTTGGAACCGGCGCTCCGCCCGGGCGGAAATAAAGGCGCTTCAGAAAGTCTCCTCGGTCACAATAAACCCGCGAGCCCCGGAAAGGCCGCAGTGAAAAATGGAGCGGGCGATGAGATTCGAACTCACGACCCCAACCTTGGCAAGGTTGTGCTCTACCCCTGAGCTACGCCCGCTCGAGCGCGCGCGATCATACGCCATGACGCTTCGATTGCAACAGGGCGCACTCAAGACTCAATTATCGCCTTGAGCCATCGCTTCTCTCGGGTATGGTGCGGCCATGTCTGCCAGCCGAGCCGACCTGTTCGCCAAACTCGAGGCGCTGGAAATCGAGACGACCACCGTTGAGCACCCGCCCGTGTTCACGGTCGAAGAGTACGAACCCGTCCTCGCCCATCTGCCCGGAGCACACTGTAAATCATTGTTTTTTAAGGATAAAAATTGTCGGTTGTGGCTCGTAGTCACGCGCCAGAAACGCCCGCTCAACATCAACAGACTAGCCAAGGGCATCGGGGCGGCACGCTGCTCGTTCGGCAAGCCCGAGCTGTTGGCCGACGTGCTCGGCGTCAAGCCGGGCTCGGTCTCGCCCTTCGGCCTGATCAACGACACCGACGCACGCGTCACGGTCATTCTCGACGCCGAGATGATGACCGACGAACCGCTCAACTACCACCCATTGGAAAATACCGCGACCACGGCAATTTCCGCAGCCGATTTGCGCCGCTTCCTTGCGGCCACCGGCCAAACGGTGCGCGAGGTCGATTTCGATCCCTTCGCCCCCGATCCAGAGTAGGTAGGAACCCCACCCCGCGCCGCGTGTTCGGCGCCGAGACTTGCCAGAGCCGATTCGAAGTGCCATTTACATCGAGAGTTAAGAGGAGCGGAGAAGCAAGATGGAAACCATCCTCGGAGAAGGCGGCGTCGCCGGCGCCGACCTCGTCAAGGACGCGACGACCGAGACCTTCATAGCCGACGTCATCGACGCGAGCGCCGAGGTGCCCGTCATCCTCGATCTCTGGGCCGACTGGTGCGGCCCGTGCAAGCAACTGGGCCCGGTGATCGAGGCCGCGGTGCGCGCGGCAAACGGCAAGGTCAAGCTGGTCAAGCTCGACATCGACAAAGCGCCCGAAATCGCGCAGCAGCTCCGCGTTCAGTCGATTCCCGCGGTCTTCGCGTTCCATAAGGGGCAACCCGTCGACGGCTTCGTCGGCGCGCTACCGGAAAGCCAGATCAAGGACTTCGTCAACAAGGTGATCAAGGCCAGCGGCGGCGATGCGGGCATCGAGGAGGCGTTCGCGCAGGCCAAGGCGGCCTTCGATGCGGACAACTTCGAAGCCGCGCTGACGCTCTGCAACCAAATCTTCGAACACGACGCCAGTCACCTCCCGACCGTCGGCTTGCTCGCGCGCTGCCATATCGCCGCGGGCGAGCTTGACGACGCCGCCGAGTTGCTCGACGCGCTGGAGGAAGACGCCCGCTCTGACCCCGAGATCACCGGTGCGGTTGCCGCGCTCGACCTTGCCCGCCAGGCGAACACCGTGGGCGGAGACGCCGGCGAGCTTGAAGCCCGCATCGCCGTCGACCCCAACGACCACCAGGCGCGCTATGATCTGGCGCTTGTCCGCTACAGCACGGGCAATCACGAAGGCGCGGCCAATGCGCTGCTCGACATCATCGCCGCCATGCGCGACTGGAACGAGGGCGCGGCCAAGACCAAGCTGCTCGAGCTGTTCGAGGCGTTCGGCGCGGACGACGATGTCACCCTGGCCGGGCGTCGGCGGCTGTCCTCGATCCTGTTTTCCTGAGCCGCGGACCGGGCGCTCCATGACCGACGGCCCCCTTCTGACCCAGCCCGACGAACTGCCGAGCTCGCTCCCCATCTTTCCGCTGGCCGGCTGCATCCTGCTTCCCGGCGGGCAGCTGCCGCTCAATATCTTCGAGCCGCGCTATCTGGAAATGTGTCGCGCCGCCATGGCGAACGAGAAGATCATCGGCATGGTCCAGCCGACCGACCCCCGGGATGCAGCGGAATTCCCTGCGGTCTACGCCACCGGTTGCGCCGGGCGCATCACCGAGTTCGAGGAAACCGACGACCACCACTTCCTGATCACCCTGACCGGGTTGTGCCGCTTCGATATCGTCGAAGAACTGCCCATTACCCATCGCTATCGCGAGGTTCGCGCCGCCTGGACACCGTTTGCCCAGGACCTGGAGGCGTGCCGCTGCAAGCTCGATCGTGACGCGCTGATCCCGATGCTGGAGACCTATTTCGGCTGCTGCGGCCTGGCCGCCGACTGGGATACGATCGCGGGAACCCCCGACCACTGCCTGGTCACGTTGCTCGCCATGATCTGCCCCTTCTCCGCAAGCGAGAAGCAGGCGTTGCTTGAATGCCGCGATACGACGGAGCGCTCGGTCCTGCTTGTCGCGCTGATGCAAATAGCGGTCGCCGCGGGTGGCGGGGACGCACTGGTCACCCGGCACTAACCGAGAGGGCGAGACCATGGCCGAGAGCAAACCCGGCGTCGATCCCAAGCTGCTGGAAATTCTCGTCTGCCCGCTGACCAAGGGGCCGTTGCGCTATGACCTCGAGGCCCAGGAGCTGATCAGCGACCAGGCGGGATTGTGCTACCCGATCCGCGATGGCATTCCGATCATGCTGATCGACGAGGCGCGCCCCATCGATGCGCCGCGTGAGCCTGGCGCCAGCACGTGAGCGACGAATACGACATCAAGCACTGGCCCAGCGAGATTCGCCTCAAACAGGCGGAAAAGTGTCTCGAGATCGATTTCGATGACGGCAAGTCGTTTCGCTTTCCCGCCGAGTTCCTTCGGGTCGAGAGCCCGTCCGCCGAAGTCATGGGCCACGGGCCCGGTCAGAAGAAAGTCATCCCCGGGCGGCGCCATGTCGGCATCGTGAGGCTCGAGCCAGTCGGCAACTACGCAATTCGTATCGAGTTCGACGATCTGCACAACACGGGCATTTTTTCGTGGATTTATTTCTACGAGATCGGACGACGCCAGGATGAGCTGTGGCAGGCTTACCTCGACAACCTCGCCGCCCACGGCCTCTCGCGCGACCCCTGAGGTTCACAAGAATCTGATCGCGCTCCCAGCTTCGCTTTTGCTAAGTTAAGCGCCGGTGCTGAGCCGCGTGCCCTGTGCTGGACGGAGAGATGCGCGGCGGTCACCGATAGCAGGGGGAGCCATCATGGCCGAATCACCGGCACCGAGCGATCACCACACCATCGTCATCGGCGCTGCCGCCGCCGGCATCACCGTCACGGCCCTGCTGCTGCGTCACAATTTCGGCCTCGACATCGCGATTGTCGAGCCCCCGGACAAGCATTACTACCAGCCGGCCCCTACCCTGGTCGGCGCCGGTGCCCACTCCATGGCCGCGACCGAGCGGTCCGAACGCAGCCTGACCCCGGCGCGCGCAACCTAGATCAAGGACAAGGTGGAAGGCTTCGACCCGGACAAGAGCGCGCTAGCACTGGCCGGCGGCGGAACGCTGTCCTGCGACTGGCTGATCTGCTGTCCGGGGTTCAAGGTCAACCGTGACGCGGTCGAGGGTTTAAACGACCCGCTGGGCGCGAACAACATCACGACCAACTACCCGCCCGATTACGCGCCCTACACCTGACAATGCCTGCAGAACATCAAGGCGGGCGACACCGCGATCTTCACCATGCCGCCCATGCCCATCAAATGCCCGGGCGCGCCGCAGAAGATCGCCTATCTCGCCGCCGGCCTGCTGCGCCGCAAGGGCCTGCTGGGCGAGGTCAATATCGAGTACTGCACGGCGACGCCCGCCATGTTCTCGGTGCCCTATTTCGCGGGTCCCCTGCTCGACGTCGCCAAGAGTTACGGCATCAACGTGAATTTCAAGACCAACCTCAAGACGATCGATGCCGGGGCCATGACCGCCTCTCCGACCCTTCTAAATCTAATGTTGGCGCCACGCGCTTCGAGGCGGGCCGCAAAATGCACCGCGACCTTCGTACCGGCACGACCCTGAGTAAGTGACAGAAATCACTTCACCGCCATTACGGCGTGATAGGTAGACTATTTTCTACGGTCATTGAGCGGATGCAAGTAGGGCCATGACCCCAATGGACATCGACGCGGCCCCTGCCAAGGGCATCATCACGCCCGAGCAGGCTGAAGCCCTGAAAGCCGAAGCCGCGGTTGGCGTCCGGGAAGAGCCGGTCTCGCTGATCGATAATTTCGGCTCGCTGCTCATCGCCCTCGGCCTCGTCATCCTTCAGGGCGCGCCGTGGCTGTTCTCCGCCGCGGCCGACGGCGTCCCGCTGCCGCTGCTCTATGGTGGCTTTGCCATCGTCTATTGGGCGCTGGCGGAGTTCTTCGTGCGCGGCCCCCGCCGCCTACCCGCGACGGTTGCGGCGCTGCTATTCGCCTATGACGGCTTCCAGACGGTGGCCCAGGGGTTGCTCGGCCGGTCCGGCGACTGGAGCCCCTTCGTGATCGAGGACCCTCTTGCCATAGGGATCATCGCCGGGCTGCTGGCGTTGGCCCTCGCACGCTTTCGCTTGCCGCTGCTCGTTCTCGTCCTGGCGCTTACCGTCGTCGCGCTCGTCTTTCACCTGTTCGACCAGCCGACCCACTGGCTGGCCGCCGGCTGCGGCCTAGCACTGCTTGCGGGCGGAATCGCACTTGATCTACGCGACCCGGAACGTAAGCGACGGTGGCACGAATGGGCGCTATGGTTGTTCGTCGTGGGCTCGCCGCTCACCATCCATCCGCTGTTCTGGACGCTGATCCATAACCGAGTCGAAAAGGACGCCAGCCTCGGCGGGCTGATCGGGCTGGTCGCGGCGGTCTCGCTCGCCATCTCGTTTCTCGGCCTGCTGCTCGACCGGCGCTCTCTGGTGATCTCGCCCCTGATCTATCTCGCCGGGGCGTTCGGCTATGTCCTGGTCCGTCTTGCGGGCGATCCGTTCAGCCTGATCGGCCTGGTGCCGCTGACCATCGGCGCCTACGTTATCCTGCTCGGCGTCGCGTGGCGCCCCGTCCGGCGCACTATGCTCAAGCGCACGCCGCTACGCGGCCTGCGCCGCTGGCTTCCCCGCCCCAGCCCCTAGAGCGGCTCGCCGCGCGCGAGGCGGGGCAGATCGCCCAACGTGCCCATAGCGTGGCGCATGAAGATGCGCTTGAGCGGTGGCGCCTTCTCGACCAGGGCGAGGCCGACGTCGCGCGCAAGACGGATGGGCGCGATGTCGTTGGAGAACAACCGATTGAGCCCGTCGGTCACGGCTCCGATGGTCACCGCGTCGAAGCGCCGCCAGCGGGCGTAACTCTCGAGCAGGTCCGCCGTGCCCGGATCGAGCCCGAGCCGTGCGGCATCGACCAGAACCTCGGCCAGCGCCGCGACGTCACGCAGGCCCAGATTAAGTCCCTGGCCTGAAATCGGGTGGATGGCGTGGGCCGCATCGCCGACCAGGACGAGGCGGGTATCGGTGTAGCGCCGTGCGTTGAGCAGGGCGAGCGGATAGCTCCAGCGTTCTCCCTCGACCTCGAGCTTGCCCAGGAAATCGCCGAAGCGATGCTCCATCTCAGCGGCGAAGCCCGCATCGTCGAGCGCCAGGATGACGGGCGCAAGATCGCCCCGCTCGGTCCAGACCAGCGACGAGCGGTTGCCGGTCATGGGCAGGATAGCGAACGGGCCCGCGGGCAAGAAGCGCTCGATGGCGACGCCCCGGTGGGGCTTCTCGTGGGCCACGGTGCAGGCGATGCCGGTCTGGGCATAGCGCCAGGTCAGCACGCCTATACCGGCTGATTCGCGGGTTGCGGAGTTGCGCCCCTCGGCGACGATGACGAGCCGCGCCGTGATGGTTCGCCCGTCCTTGAGCGTCGCGTGGACGCCCGCAGCATCGCGTTCGAGATTGGCCACGACGGCGGGTGCGAACCAGTGAAGCGCCTCGGCTGGGAGTTCGGCCAGCGCCGCCATCAAGGCGGTGCGGATATGGCGGTTCTCGACGATATGGCCGAGCGGCTCGTTGCCCACGTCGCGATGGTCGTAATGCAGGAACAGCGGCGAATCGCCGTCGACCACGCGGATCTCGTTGATCGGTTGGGCCCGGGACGCCATGGCGTCCCACACGCCCAAGCCTTCGAAAATACGGCGGCTGCCGTAAGCGATGGCGCAGACCCGGCCGTCAAAGCTCCGATCGAGCATGGCGGCGGGGTCGGCGCGGTCGAGCAGCGCGACGCTCAGCCCGGCGCGGGCGGAGGCTTGGGCGAGAGTAAGCCCGATCACGCCCGCGCCCAGAATGAGCAGGTCGACGGTCGTGTTCGCGCTCTCGCCGGTGCGTGACATCGCGGCAGGATCCACCCGCGGCGCGGGCTTGTCCAGCCCGAAGCGGCCCTCTAAGGTGAACCGAAAATCGGGATCTTTACCCACTGTACAAAGAGACGGCCCGCCGGGCCGGTAATAATGGTACCGCGCGAGCGCGAAGAATGTCAGGCATGACGAATTGGCACGAGAGCACGGCTGTTGAGCTGGGCGCGGGGATCGGCGAAGGCCGGATCGACCCGGTCGAGCTCGCTGAGCACTTTGTCGCCCGGATCGAGGCCAACGACGCAGACCAAACGGTCTATATCGCCCGCCTGTTCGAGCGCACCCGTAATGACGCGAAGGCGGCCGCGAAGCGCGCGAAGGAGGGTGCGCGCGCCGGGCCGCTCGACGGCGTGCCGGTCTGCTGGAAAGATTGTTTCGACCTCGCCGGGCTCTCGTCCACCAACGGCTCGAAGACGCTGAGCCACCGGATCGCGGCGCAAGACGCGGCGCTGATTTCCCGGGGCGCGGCCGCTGGGCTGGTGATGCTGGGCAAGACCAACCTTTCGGAGTTCTGCTACAGCGGGCTGGGCATCAACCCGGCGTTCGGCACCCCGGTCAACGCTTGCGACGACACGGTCGAGCGGGTGCCCGGCGGCTCGTCGTCGGGCACGGCGGTCGCGGTGGCGAGTGGCCTGGCGGCGTGTGGCGTGGGCACGGATACGGGCGGCTCGGTGCGGATCCCGGCGGCATGGAACGGGCTGGTCGGACTCAAGACGACCTTTGGTCTGCTCCCCGGCGACGGGCTGCTCAATCTGAGCCCGAAGCTGGATACCGCCGGCCCGCTCGTTAAATCGGTCGCCGACGCGGGCGCCATGCTAGCCGTGATGGCGGCACGCCCCGGCGCCGAGCTTGCCGGCGCCTCCCTCGTGGGTGTGCGCCTCGGCGTGCCGACGGCGACCCTGTGGGACGATCTGGGACCCGGTATCGAAACCGCCGCGCGCGGCGCGCTGGATCAATGTGCCCGCGCCGGTGCGCGGCTCGTGCCCATCGAGATGCCCGAGCATGCGGACCTGCGCGAGATGTTGAGCGACGTCGGCACCCCGCTCGCAAGCGACGCCTGGGGCGAGTGGGGCGAGCATGTGAGTGCGCACCACGAACTCGTCTACGAGCCCGTGCTCCGACGCCTTGAGGTGGGTAAGACCCTCTCGACGGCGGATGCGGAGCGGGTGCGTACCCGCGCTGGAGAACTGGCGGAAAGCCTGTGCGACAAGATGGCGCGGGTCGATGCCGTAGCCTATCCGACCGTGTGCGCTGCTCCGCCGCCGATCGCGGAGCTTATCGCCGGCGGCGCGCCCTACGACGAGGCCAACGGGCGGGCCTCGCACAACACGCGATTTGCCAATTTCTTCGGTTTATGCGCGCTCACCTTGCCCTGCGGCCGCGACGAACTGGGCATGCCCGTGGGCCTCCAGCTCTCGGGCCTACCGTTCGCGGAAGACCGGTTGCTCCGCGTCGCCAAGGCGGTGGAAGATTGCCTCGCCGCCCAAGCCTGAAGCGCGCGGTGGGCTTGTCCGGCCCGGTCAGGCCCACTAGGTTGGACCCAGCAGAGAAGGCAGACGGGAGAGCAAGACCCATGGCGGAATGGTACGAGAAAACTGCGCTCGACCTGGGCTCGGCAATCGGCGCAGGCGAGATCGACCCGGTTGAGCTGGCGGAACATTTCATCGCCCGGATCGAAGCGCAGGACACGGAGCAGAAGGTCTATATCCGCCGCCTGTTCGAGCGGACCCGCGCCGAGGCCGAGGCCGCCGCCGGACGCGCGAAGGCGGGGTTACGGAAAAGCCCGCTCGACGGTGTGCCGGTCTGTTGGAAGGACTGTTACGACGTCGCAGGGCTCTCGACCAGCAACGGCTCGAAGACGCTCGCGAACCGTATCGCGCCTGCGGACGCGACCCTGTTTACGCGCGGCGTCGAGGCCGGGCTGGTGACGCTGGGCAAGACCAACCTCACGGAGTTCTGCTTCGGTGGGCTCGGCGTCAATCCGGTATTCGGCACCCCGGTTAATCCGTTCGATAAGGTAACCCCGCGCGCACCGGGTGGTTCGTCGTCGGGCACGGGCGTCGCCATCGCGAGCGGGCTGGCGGCGGCGGGGTTTGGCTCGGACACCCGCGGCTCGGTGCGCATTCCCGCTGCCTGGAACGCGCTCGTCGGCTTGAAGACGACCTTCGGCCTGCTGCCCGGCGACGGGTTGCTGAACCTGAGCCCCTCGCTGGACACACCGGGCCCGTTGGCAAAGACGGTGGCCGACGCCAACGCACTGCTGGCGATCATGGCGGCGACCCCGCCCGCTGATCTCGCGGGTGCGACGCTCAAAGGCGCGTGCTTCGGCGTGCCCCAGGAGTTGGTGTGGGACGACTGCGAGCCCGGCATCGCCGAGGCGGTGCGCGCGGGCATGGCCAAGATGGTCGCGGCGGGTGCGAGCTTCGAAGACGTCTCGATACCGGAATTCTATGAGCTGCGTGACCTGCTGGGCCAGAGCGGCAGCTTCGTTGCCGGCGAGTGCTGGGCGCTCTGGGGCGAGACGGTGGAAGCCGCGCCCGAACTGGTGTTCAAGCCGATCTATGACCGGATGCGCGCCGGCGTCACTATGTCGTCGGCGGATTCGGAAATGGTCCGGATGCGCACCGCCGAGATGACCGCCCGAGTGCAGGCACGCATGGCGGGGTTCGACGGGCTGGTCCACCCGACCCTGTGTTTTGCGCCGCCGCCCCTCGCCGAGCTGGAGAAGGGCGAAGAGTTTTACGTGGAGTCGAACCTCAAGAGCTTGCGTAACACGACGCCAGGAAATTTCTTCGGTCTGTGCGGCCTGACCCTGCCTTGCGGGATGGATAGCCAGGGGCTGCCCGTGGGATTGTTGCTCACCGGGCTGCCGCGCACGGAGGGCAAGATATTGCGCCTTGGCCAGGCGAGCGAAGACGCGCTGGCGGCCTGAAGGCCCAAGCGGACAGGAGCGGTCGATGGATTTTGCGCGGACCGAGGAACAACGCGCCATTGTCGAGGCCGTCGCCGCGGTGGTGGCGCGCTTCGACGAGGCCTATTGGCTGGAGCGCGAACGCACGGCCACTTACCCGAAGGAGTTTCATGCGGCCGTGGCGGAGGCCGGCTGGCTCGGCATCGCCATGCCCGAAGAGGTCGGCGGTGCGGGGCTCGGCATTCTGGAGACCGCGCTGGTGATGGCGACCATCACGGATTCGCCCGGCGCCATGGCCGCGGCCTCGGCGATCCACCTCAATATCTTCGGGCCCCACGCGATCTCGGTGTTCGGCACCGAGAAGCAGAAAAAAACCCTGCTGCCGCCGATTATCACGGGCGAGGTGACCTGCTGCTTCGGCGTGACCGAGCCCGATGCCGGGCTCGAGACAGGCAACATCACGACCCGCGCCGAGAAAATCGAGGGCGGCTGGCGCATTTCAGGGCGCAAGATCTGGACCTCGTCGGCGCAAAGCGCGGACCGGGTCGTGCTGCTGGCGCGAACCACGCCCAAGGAGGACTGCGCGCGCTCGACCGACGGGCTGACGCTGTTTTTCGCTGACATGGACCGGGATAAGGTGGAAGCCCGCGTGATCCCCAAGATGGGGCGCGCCGCGGTCGAATCGAACATGCTGTTCATCGACGGCCTCGAGGTGCCCGACGAGCGGCGCATCGGCGCGGTGGATGCGGGCTTCAAATGCCTGCTTCACAGCCTCAACCCGGAGCGCATCCTGGTCGCGGCGGAAGCGCTCGGGATTGGCCGCCAAGCGTTGAGCCGGGCCTCGGACTATGCCAAAGAGCGCGTCGTGTTCGGGCGCCCGATCGGCCAGAACCAGGCGATCCAGCACCCGCTGGCAAAATGCTGGGTGGCGCTTGAGGCCGCGGAATTGCTCACGCTGCGTGCCGCGTGGCTGTACGACCAGGGCGAGGAATGCGGAGCTGCGGCCAATGCGGCTAAATATTTCGCCGCCGAGGCGGGCTTCGAGGCGGCGGAGCAGGCGGTACTCACGCTGGGCGGCATGGGTTATGCCCAGGAATATCACGTCGAGCGGCTGTTGCGCGAAGCCTGGATCCCACGGCTAGCGCCGGTTACGGCCCAGCTCATGCTGTGCTACATCGCCGAGAAGGTGCTGGGCCAGCCGCGCTCGTATTGAGCGCGTCCAAAAAATCACACTGGAGTGGGAAATCGCCCGGTTCTTGAGGGACCGGATCGGCCGAAAATGATGGTTCTTCAGGGCGTTGATCAGAACCAAGCAGGAGAGATCGGTTAAATCGGTGTGACAAATATCACGTAAATTTCCTAGTTTCCCATTTATTTAAAATGAGTTAGACTTTACTCTGCATCCCAGCCGATAAGAGTTGGTGGTAAGGCTATGAACTTTTTCTCGCCCGCGAGCGGGGCGGGCACTCGCGGCTTTCGCGCCACGACGGGCGCGAGCCGAACACGGAACTAGCGGCGGCGCGCGTTTAGACGCGCAAAACGGGGCGAGGATTATCATGGTGGCAGCGAGCCGTGCGGAGCGGGATCGCGCAGGCCG